>JAGCUZ010000052.1 GCA_017962615.1 Bacteroidales bacterium
ACCAGCCGTTGAAACGGCTGGCTACCTTTGTCATGCCCCGCTGGGGCATCTGTCAAGCTCATATCTCCAGAACTGTTAAGCTAATGGGGTGAGAGGCGTGCCGAAGGTACGCGATTTGCATAACACGGTACCAGCGCAGCGCAGTGCCGTGGCGTACGTCATCCCCCATCATCAGCGTGCCGACAGGTACGCGACAATGGATTTTCTGCCGTCTATCTATTGTCTAATTGTCGTTAATTTGCCACCCTATTTCGGGGTTAATCCAACCCCGTTTTCCACCCCTCGGCACCCCAAAGCACCCCCGTTTTCCACACCATCGGCGAACGTAATATAGGGTACATTTAGAGAAGGTATAGAGATGGTAAAGAGTTGGTCCCACCAACTCCTTATCAACTATATACTTACGATTTACGTTCTATATACCAAAATCGGGGTGTACGCAATATATCGGGGGGGTGGTGCGTTATTGTAGAAAAAGCAGGCCGCGGAGGGCTGCGGATATTGTGTTATGACACGCGTAGAATACTGGTTTAGAGCCAAGAACCAATATGGGTTGCACTCGCCGTATATGTTTGAATTGTACTGCGACGTGCTGCATGCGGTGCTGACGCGGGGCGACCGGCGGCGGCTGCGGCGGGCCGTGGGGCGTTGCACCTGCGGCGAATGGCGCTACTACGTGCTGCTGTACAAGCTGGCGTGCCATTTCCGCACCACGGACGCCACCCTGCAGGCCGAGGGCGATGCCGTGCGCCGCTGCCTCGCCATGGCGTGCAAAGGCATAAGGGTGACGGTGGCCGACGGGTCAAGAGGGCTTGCATGGACAGGGCTGACAGCAGCCGACGGGCAACGCCTGACGGTGGTGCTGAAGCCTCACGGCAGCCGCGCGGCGGAGCGGGAATGGGAGCGCATGAAGCAGCTTGACGACTACAACGTGAGCGTAGACCTCTACGACACGGGCCTGCTGATAGCCAACACGCACCTGTCGCGGCAGGCGTTCATATTGATGTAAACGGGGTAAAAGGTACAGGTCAGAACTGACGGCCTTCGAGCATGGGGACGAACCTGAAGTCGCCGCAGCGGGTGGTTTCCCACTCTTCGTCGGCGGTGCGCACTATGCGGAGCATCTCCTGCTCGCCGTCGCCCACGGGCACCACGAGGACGCCGCCAAGCTTGAGCTCGCGCAGCAGCGGCTGCGGCACTTCGGGTGCGCCGCAGGTCACGAGTATGCGGTCGTAGGGGCCGTAGTCCATCTGGGCAAGGCCCTGGTAGCCGTCGCCGAGGAAGCATTTGGCCTGGTAGTGCATCTTGGCGAGGCGGGCCTTGGCGACGTCGTAGAGCCCTTTCTGGCGTTCGACGGAGAAGACGCGTGCGCCGAGCTCGCAGAGCACGGCGGTCTGATAGCCGCTGCCGGTGCCTATCTCGAGCACTTTCATGTCTTTGCGCACAGCGAGCAGCTGAGTCTGGAAGGCCACGGTGCGCGGCTGCGAGATGGTCTGCCCGCATTCGATGGGCAGAGCCTGGTCCTCGTAGGCGAGGGCGTCGAGGCCGCGGTCCATGAAGAGGTGGCGCGGCACGCGGCCTATGGCGGCGAGCACCGCCTCGTCGGTGATGCCGCGCTGGCGCAGCAGGTTGCATAGGTCGACGCGCAGCCCCTTATGCTTGTAGGAATCGCCTTCGATTACTCGTTGCATTGCCATCCTTGAGCTCTGAGTTGTATGGTGGTGTTCTGTGGCGTGACCATCACCGCCGGCGAGCCTGCCTCGGTGATGTGGCCTATGATGTGCACCTCGTCGCAGTCCTTGATTTTTTCGTAGTCCTGCTGCTTGATGGTGAAGAGCAGCTCGTAGTCCTCGCCGCCGTTGAGGGCGTTGCTGACGGGCAGCATGTTGTTGCTCATCTCGCTGCACACGCGTGTGGTCTGGTAGTCGATGGGCAGGCGCTCCTCGTAGATCTCGCAGCCGCAGTTGGACTGCTTGCAGATGTGCAGCAGCTCGCTGGCGAGGCCGTCGCTCACGTCGATCATGCTTGTGGGCACTATACCTTTTTCTTTCAGCAGCTTGACGATATCGAGGCGCGGCTCGGGCTTGAGGAAGCGTTCGAGGACGTAGTCGTAGCCGTCGAGGTCGGGCTTGAAGTCGGGGTTGGCCTGATAGGTCACCTTCTCGCGCTCGAGGACGAGGAGGCCGCTGTAGGCGCTGCCGAGGTCGCCGCTCACGCAGATGAGGTCGTGCATGCGTGCGCCGCTGCGGTAGGTTATGGCATCCTCGTCGGCCTCGCCTATGGCGGTGACGCTGAGGACCATGCCGGCGCGCGAGGTGGCGAGGTCGCCGCCCACGAGGTCGACGTCGTAGCGGTCGCAGCAGAGACGTATGCCGGCGTAGAGCTCTTCGAGCGCCTCGACGGAGTAGCGGTTGCTCACCGCCACGTTGACGAGCACCTGGCGCGGCAGGCCGTTCATGGCGGCTATGTCGCTGAGGTTGATGGCCACGGCCTTGTAGCCGAGATGGCGCAGGGGTGTGTACATCATGTCGAAGTTGACGCCCTCGACAAGCATGTCGCCGGTGACGAGGGTCTTGACCTTGCCGGTGCCCAGCACGGCGGCGTCGTCGCCCACACCGAGGCGTGTGCTTTTGTTTTTAGGCACGAAGCCGTCGGTGAGCCGCTCTATGAGGGGGAACTCGCCAAAGGCGGCCAGCTCGGTTCTTCCTTCTTGATATTCTAAGTGTTCCATGGCTTGTTGGTTTCCGGGTTGAGGGGCGCGGCCTACTGTTGCCTGAAGAACTCCGAGCAGAGTATGCCCGTGGCTATGGCCGCGTTGAGCGACTCGCAGGTGCCGCCGAGGTTGGGAATCTTTATCTTGTGGTCGACCAGCGGACGCAGCTGCTGCGCTATGCCGCGCGACTCGTTGCCTATGAGGAGCACGGCGCCAAGGGGCAGCGGCTGACGGTAGATGCTCTGTCCGTCGAGCATGGCGCCGCACACGGGTGTGCCGTCGGCGCGGCACTGCGCCAGGTAGGCGTCGAGGGGCATGTAGCTCACCGCCACGCGCATGACGCTGCCCATGCTGGCCTGCACCACCTTGGGCGAGAAGCAGCCCGCGGTGTCTTCGCTGCACACCACGCGGCGTATGCCGAACCAGTCGGCCACGCGCAGTATGGTGCCCATGTTGCCGGGGTCCTGTATGCAGTCGACGGCCAAGGCCTTCAGGGGACTGTCGGCCTGCTGGGGATGACGCTGCAAAATCTGCTCGGCCGAAGGACGTTCAACCAGCATCCACACCTGGTTGGGCGTGCGCATGGCGCTGACGCGCTCCAGGGCCGCCTCGGAGGCCTCCAGCACTTCGGCGCTCGGTGGCAGCGACGCCCCGTTGGCGGCAAGCCATTCGGGGAGGGCTATCACCGTGCGGACGGCGAGATGTTCTTTGACGACCTCACCGGCCAACTTGCAGCCTTCGGCGACGAAAAGGTTGTCGCTGTCGCACTGCTTGGGCGACTTGTACTTGGCGAAGAGGTGTATCTGGTTGTTGGAAATCATGACGTTGAGGTCTATTTGGCTGGTTGTGCTGATTAAGAGGGCTGCCGCCAGGGGGTATGCGGCTGACGGCGGGTGGAGATACAAAAAAAGAGTCGCCTTGCGGAACTCTCTTGTGGAGTATACCGGGCTCGAACCGGTCACCTTTAGATTGCGAACCTAACGCTCTACCAAATGAGCTAATACCCCGGAGGTTGTTGAAAGAGAGCCTTTTTCAAAGGTCACGTTCTCTCGAAAACCGATTGCAAAAATAAGCATTTTTTTTCATCTGTAAAAACTTTTTTTTCATATCCGCCGCCACTGAGCAGCCAATAGTACTAAGAATAAACGCATTATGCACTTTTATATACTCTCCGCCGCCCACGGTGCCGCGACAGGGGTAAAACCGTCATCGCTGAGGTGCCCGTTTCATACCCCCACAACACTATTTCGTGCAGAAAAGTGTATAAAAACTACATTTTTCTGCACGAAATAATGTATTTTCACTATTTTTCATGCAATAAATAAATTACTTTTGTGTTATTCATGCCGATAAACAATATAACATGGAAATATACAGAAACATACTTGACAAACTTGTAGAGTGGAAAAACTCTGATAATCACAAACCTGTGCTGCTGATAGGAGCGAGACAGACGGGTAAGACATGGGTGATGGAAGAGCTGGGGCGCAGGCATTTCGAGAATGTAGCCTTTTTTGACTTCAGCGAGACGCTGGAACTCGGCAGCATATTTGACAAGACCAAGGAACCGGAACGACTGCTGAAAGAACTTGCCTTGCAGACCGACGTGCCCATAGAGCCAGGCAAGACGCTTATAGTGTTCGACGAGATACAGGAATGCGAAGCGGCATTCAACAGCCTCAAATATTTCTGCGACAAAGCTCCGCAGTATCACATCATTGCGGCAGGGTCGCTTCTCGGTGTCGCCGTACGCCGCCGCAAAATGACCGTGCCTGTAGGGAAAGTGACTCTGATGAGGATGTACCCTGTTTCGTTTGACGAGTTTCTCAGGGTTTCGGAGCCGTCACTGCATGACTTTGTTTCCAACAAGATTGAGAGTGTCAGCCACTTGCCCGAGATAATCCACAGCAAACTCATGCTTGAATATCGCCGGTATCAGGTATGCGGCGGGATGCCCGAGGCTGTAGTGGCATTGCTGTCCGACAAAGGCATGGCGGAGGTGGAATCGGCACTACAAGGCATTCTCGACCTTTACGAAATGGACTTCGCCAAATACGCCGAGTCGCGTGACATACCACGCATAAAAGCCTTGTGGCACTCTCTGCCGTCGCAACTGTCGAAGAAAAACCGTAAGTTTGTGTACAATGTGGTGCAGAGCGGCGCACGGGCGAAAGACTACGAGGACGGCTTGCTGTGGCTGGAGGAGGCCGGCATGATACACAGGGTGTTCTCGGCTTCCAAACCTGCGATGCCGCTCGCCGGATACCGTGAGGTAAACGCCTTCAAGGTATATGCCTGCGACTGCGGACTGCTACGACGGCTGGCCCGCGTCCACGCCGACGTGATTCTGGGTGGCGCAAGCAGCTACACAGAGTTCAAGGGCGCTTTGGCCGAAAATATGATATTACAATCATATATCTCAATCACTGATGATATGCCCTACTACTGGACCTCTAACGGCAGAGCCGAGGTGGAATTTGTGGTTCACAACGGCGTTGACATAGTGCCGATAGAGGTCAAGGCTTCAGGTTGTGTAGGGGGCAAAAGCCTTACGGTATACAACGAAAAATTCAACCCAACTGTACGCATCAGGTTTTCATCCAACAACCTACAGAAGAACAGCAACATGATAAGCTGCCCGCTATATCTTTCCGACTGGCTTTTTGCCAAGCCGGACTGGAAAGAACTGTTAGTTACGGCATGACGGTTAGGTTTTGTTATCAGTGCGGCAGGGGTGGAAAACGGTGGGCAAGGCACCGGCGAGGGGTGCAACGGGGGGATTTGAAGAGATAGAACGGCAAAGAAATATTGTCTAAAATCACACTGAAAACCAACTTGTTGTAAATTATTATAGAAAAAATAGAGCGAAAAGCGTTGCCAATTGAAAGTTTTTTATTAATTTTGCGTTTCCAATTCATGTAGAACCAATTTATCAACAACACTAAAAATCAATTGTTATGGCAACGTTATTAATCCTCTTAGAGGAAACATTGAAGGCAATCGGCGTCATGGGCGCTGGCATCGGCGCAGGATGCGCCACCATCGGTGCCGGTATCGGTATCGGTAAAATCGGCCAGGGAGCCATGGAGGGCATAGCCCGTCAGCCGGAGTCGGCCAGCACGATTCGTTCGTCGATGATTATCGCCGCCGCTCTTGTTGAAGGTGTCGCCTTCTTCGCGGTCGTGATCTGCCTGCTCGTGGTGCTCTAAGCCCCGCGCGCGTCATCGCCAAGCGAGACAGTAATCCGTGAGCCGGCGCGGTTGGCTCCGGCTCCGGATTGTTTGAAGTGTTAATGATTAAAAGTACAACAATACAAAACCCCGTTAATGAATAATCCCCTTATAAACCCCGGTACAGGTGTGTTTTTCTGGATGCTCATCTCTTTCGGCATCCTGGTGTTCATCCTTCTGAAATGGGGCTGGCCCGCCGTTCTCAAGACCCTCAAGGAGCGCGAGACCGCCATCAACGACGCCCTCGAGGCCGCCGAAAAGGCCCGCCAGGAGATGAAGAACTTCGTCAGCAAGAACGACGAGCTGCTTAAAGAGGCCAAGCAGGAGCGCGACAGCATGCTGCGCAACGCCCGCCTCACCAGCGAGAAGATAATCGAAGAGGCCAAGCTCAAAGCCACCGAGGAGGCCGACCGCATCGTCGAGAACGCCCGCGAGAACATCAACTACGAGAAGCAGAGGGCCATGACCGACCTCAAGAACCAGATAGCAAACCTCTCCATCGACATTGCCGAGAAGCTCATCAAACAGGAACTTACCGACAAGCAGAAAGCCAACGAGCTGATTATGGGAGAACTGGAACACGCACATTTGAACTAAGCCGTCGCATAAACCCATAAGCCATGGAGAACTTCAGACTCAACACCAATTACGCCAAGGCACTCTTCCTGCTGGCCGAGAAACCCGAGGAGCAGAAGGCCGTGTATGAGGACATGCAGACCGTGTCGCGCGTGTGCCGCGAGAACCATGTGCTCGGCACCGTGTTCCGCAACCCGGTAATCAAAGCCACCAAGAAGTCGGCTATCATCAACGACCTGTTTGAAGGCTCGGTGGGCAAGCTCACCCTCGGCTTCCTGCAGTTCGTGGTGCGCAAGAACCGCACGGTCAACCTGCAGGGCATAAGCGAGGCCTACTCCGAACTGTACCGCGACGCCTACGGCATAGTGCGCACCGAGCTGCGCACGGCGATGGCTGTCGACGACGGCGTGAAGGAAGCCGCCCGCAAGCTGGTGGGTGACTACACCCGCAAAGACGTGCTGCTCGAGACCGTGGAGGACAACACCATGCTCGGCGGCCTCAGCCTCAGCTTCAATAACAATATGTACGACGCGCGCATGCGTACCAAGCTGGCCAAGCTGCGCCGCGAGTTCAGCAAGAACATCTACGAAAGCAAGCTGTAACCCGCATAATATCATATCTATCGCATCTATCCCCTCTATTCCGAATAAACTAAAAAAACAATATAAATGGCTGAAATTAAACCTGCCGAAGTATCGGCGATACTGAAGAAACAGCTGGCCGACGTCAACCTCGACGTAGCACTCGAAGAGGTCGGCACCGTGCTCACCGTAGGCGACGGCATTGCCCGCGTGTACGGACTCAACAACGCACAGTCGGGCGAGCTGGTTGAATTTGAGACAGGCGAACAAGGCATTGTGCAGAACCTCGAGGAAGACAATGTCGGCGTCGTGATGCTTGCCGAGTCAAGCACCATCAACGAAGGCGACACCGTGAAGCGCACCAAGCGCATCGCCTCCGTCAAGGTCGGCGAAGGCCTCGTGGGCCGCGTCATCAACACCATTGGCGAGCCCATCGACGGCAAAGGCCCCGTGAGCGGCGAACTGTTCGACATGCCCCTGGAGCGCAAAGCCCCCGGCGTCATCTTCCGTCAGCCCGTGGAGCAGCCCCTGCAGACCGGCATCAAGGCCA
>JAGCUZ010000053.1 GCA_017962615.1 Bacteroidales bacterium
CTGCCTCTCCGTGCGCGGGTTGCACACCTGCGTGGGCCGCCTGCGCATGCACCACACGTCTTTCCATTTGTAGCCGATCACCGGCCCCACACTACCTTCGAATCCCCCGAGGATTCCCTGCGTCATCTTTGCCATAGCACTATGATTTTATGAATGTTAATATGTTATACTCTGTCTTTTGTAGTGGTCGGCTTTCAGCCTCAAAATCCTTCAAAATCTAATTTAAAATCAAACAAAATCAAGATAACCTTTAATGACCACGAATCTCACTAATCTAACGAATCAATATTCGTGCAATTCGTGTGATTCGTGTTCTTTTATTAAAACCGTTCCAATACAAATACGCCATGCATAACGCACAAAACTTTCATATATTGCGTCGAAATGCCGAAAATAACAAATTTTTCATAAGGAGTAAGTATATAGTTGATAAGGAGTTGGTCGGACCAACTCCTTATGTAGTCTTTATGTTGTCTAAATGTACTATTTGTTAGAGCTGGGAGGGGGTGACGGGTGCGGGATGACGGTGGGCGGAAGGGCGGTGGCGGGGATTGTGCGGGTGGTTTATTGGGGTTGTGCGGGAGGTGCAGATGGGGCGGGCGGGTGGTGTATAAGGGGCGGGCGGGAGATGCACGGGAGACGGGTTGCATTTTTGTCGCAGGGGGATGCTTTTCGATATAGATTACAAATGGGGATAAGAAAAAATGCAATTTTTTCTGCGTTCGGGGCATTTTGTTAGTTGATTAATATACAGTGATTTGCGGCTTTAGGCGAAGAGAAAGTGAAAAAAAATTTTAGGGGGCTTGTAATTTTGGGGGTCTTTTTTGTTATATTATATATGGCCGAGATACAAGAAAAGAACGTAGAAAAAACATAAGAACATATCACTGTGTATCAATATGTAATTGGGTTGTTGAGAAAAAAATCAGGCGTTGTGTGTCACATTTTGGCATTTTGTGCATCTAATATATAGCAGTTATTATACCCGAACCATACCCGTAAGAGACCCTCACCGCCTGCCATGCACCAACCCGCAACAACGCCGTAACACACCCCCCGAGCCGCCGCGCGGCGCGCCAACGCAATGAAGACCGACAATCAGCCATACAACGATTTCCTTGAGATGCTCGAAGAGTGCAACGGCATCATTATGGAGGTGTGCATGCTCTACACCGACAGGGACCCCGCCAACATCAAGAGCCTCTATCAGGACATCGTGTGCGACCTCTGGGAAGGCTATCCCGGCTTCCGCCACCGCAGCAAGGCCTCCTCGTGGGTGCACCGCGTGGCCGTCAACACCGCCCTGATGGGCATACGCCACGACAGCTGCAGGCCGCAGCTCGAGAGGCTGCCTGACGGCATGTACGAAGACATCGCCGCCACCGACGACGACTGGATGACGCAACGCCTCTACGCGCTCATCGATAGGCTCGACGATGGCGACAAAGAGCTTGTAGCGCTCTACCTGAGCCGTAAGCCGCAGCAGCTGATAGCCCGCGAGCTGCACATCTCGCCCCCGGCGGTGAGGAAGAGAATAGAACGCATAAAACGTAAACTTAAAGAACTGAACGAGAATGACTGAGACTTACAACGAACACAAGCCCGCATTCGACGACCTGGCCGCTGCATGGCAGCGCGAGTGCGAACGCCTCGACCGGATTGCCGGCAAGTACCCCGTCGGCCCGTCGCTGATAGACGCCTGCACGAAGCGTCAGCCCCTGAGCCGCACGCTTATGCGCACCGCCCTGCTGCGTACCTTGGTGTGCCTCGCCGCGCTGGCATGGCTCGCAGGGCTGTACAGGCGTTATGTGGTGGATGTGTGGGACCTCGTGCCGCACCTCTTCATCGGCGGGCTGCTACTCTACAACATAGTGTACGGCCTGCTCGTCGTCGTCCTCCTTAAGCGGCACGGCATGGCAGTGCCTACGCCCTTGCTGCAGCACTACTTGGCGACGGCCGCCAGCCGCGCCGCAGCGCAGGGCGCCACGGCTGGCGCATACCTCACGTCGGCCTGCAGCGGGTACGCGCCACCGCCCTCGCCGCCGTGGCCGCCGTCGGCTTCATCACCTACACGCCCTCCTACGACGGCCGCACCGCCTCGATGCCCGACGCCGACATGCGCGGCACCGTCATCAGTAATGTCAACCAAATACTTGTCAACACAGCCAATACCGCCGCCGCATGAGAGTACAGCCAATACTCAAGGTCGCCTTTGTCCTGTTCGTGATTGGGGGCACGCTGGCTTGCCGCCTGTGGCCGCGCACCCTCCCGCCCGAGCGGTGCAGCGAGCTGTACCAGAGGTACTACACAAGCAGCGACATACGCGCCTCGTTCATCAAAGATAAGATAATCAACGACACTGTGACCGCCGACGTGACGGTGCTCGAAGCCATAAGCGACACTGGCTGGACCATATTGCAACGCGACTTCAACATTCCAATAATACCCAAAGAGTATGAAGCAATATTTTATGGCGACAGCAATCATGTTACAATAAGAACTATTAATAAAAAGGATCCCATCCTTCCCGTAGACACCGTTAACAAGCTAAACAATAATATCATGTTAACATCTCGTCCCAAGCATTTTATATGCATATTCACAATAACCGACTCTATTCAAATACTAGCTATATCAAACTATAATTACGAATACAATCTTTCTAATAACACCAATAAAACAACCCCAATTCTATGGTTAAAAAATCAAAAACAATCAAAGCGTTAGCACTCATAGCAGTACTTGGAACGATGGCCGCAGGCTGTCAGAAAGAAACAATGGTCGAACCCCAGACTACCGTTGCCGAGGTGGGCGCAGTGCGCCACGTGCACTACACCGTCAACGGCGAACTGTGCCAGGAAAGACTTGTAGGCGAAGATGCATGGAATGATTTCCTCTACCGCATGATGGCCTTGGCGGAGCGTGGTTACAATATCAGGATTCTCAACGAAAACCGCACATCCCAAGCCTCAGTCTCCAAAGAGGTTGTCACCTACACAACCACCGACAAGGATGCTGCAGTTACCTGGTGCAACAACATGCATTCTCTTGGATATGATGTGTCGCTCAGTTACGACCCAGAAACAGGAGTATACACCTGCATTGCCGTCAAATAAAACCTAACAACAGCAAACCATAATAACTGTTTGCACAAAACAATTAATGCCTATGAAATTCATCTAACCAAGCCCATCCACATGTCTACTGCGTCGGCGTGTGCGGGCTATAAAAAGAGGGTGCCGACGCTGGGAGAGTGTTTTTTGAACTTTCACAACAAACTATTCACTCTTCCCTGCAAAGGTGCACCCCGGCGCAGAAAACATCTCTGCAACCATTTGTACAACGCAAATGATGTCAATATATTGTACATTCGCGATTTTTTTTTTGTAGAATATGGTTGCTGATGTAAATCAAACAATCTCAAAAGAAACATTTAAAACAATACGACCATGAAAAAACAGTTAACAACCATATTCTTCATCTTCGTGGTTATGGGTTGCACCGCAATGGCACAAAACGGTTCAACAAAAAAAATTTCCATCTATGGAGAACAAATATTAGTAAGGTCATATGACATCGACAAGAAAGAAATAATATTCGGGTTTGGTAATCCACCTGGAGCACCCATAAATCCCAATATAGGAATAAAGAGAACAACAATAGCAATCAGAGATCTCGTCAATGGCTTAATAACAAAAACAGCAGAGTTACCTTATGATTACCGAGTATATGATGCTCAGATAGTAAGTCTCAGATTAGCAGCAACAGAAAAGCCTATTGATTTCTGCGTGTTCTGCGGTACCCGAACTGAAAGTAGCACTTATTCATATTATAATTTGTCGGGGAATCTCGTTATAGTTACAACAACTGATTCCACCGGGTTTGTTGGACTCTTTCACCTGAACAACGGCAATTCAATTCCAAATCCAAGTTTTTCCAACTATGTATATATTAGGGATGTAGAAGACACAAAACACTTAATAAAACTAGCAGCATATGCTGAGGAATTGGGCGCTTATTATGGTACATGCGGTGCCGTATATAAAGACAATGCTGTACTTGACATTGTAGGTTTGCCTGCTAATTCTATAAATCGTGCATCTTGCATTACACGAGTAAAGTTCTATCCTGAGTGCAATGGCAGCATACGGTGGGACAACAATATACGCACACCTTCTGCAACCTCTCAGGAAATAGTAACGGACATAGCAGGCACTTTAAAACACATTGTTACAGTTTCTATGTTACCGAACGATACACAGTCTATATATTTACGCGAGAACTATAAGGAGTTAACCCTAAATTTTGGAGGGCTCCAACTCACAAACGTAATAAACAAGTTGGACCTCAGCAATTCGACCATTTCAACATTGCCGTATGACGTATATTATGATAAACCTGTCAGAGTCACCCATTTAGTCGACAGTGATGCCGTAGTATCTTTTATTGGGAAAAGCACACCTAGCAGCAGCAATAGTTGCGATGGATTATTCTCGTTCAGAGTAGATTTGCCAAATATTGTTGCCGGCGCATACGATAACACGTCTGGCACACTTGTAGATGTTTGCCATTATAAATACAACACCGAATCTGTAGCTCTGATAAAGCTTCCGACTGCTGGATATCAACTAAACACACTTGATTGGTATTTAAATATGAATTTACAATATCCAGTATATTCTATATTTGACACATCAGTAACCCTTCAATCCATATGCACATATTATTCCCCTTACGGAGTACGGTCTCTTATGGCTGGAGGGCTGATTTGCCCAACTATTGACAGACAATGGAAATTATTGCAACAAGAACATTTCAACAATGCTTTTCAGTCATCTTGTTTCCAAACCAGTACCCGTAATGTACCGCTGGCAACTGTAAGCGCTAATACAATATACAACGACTATTATATTTACAGACGTTACCCTCACGATCCTACAAATTACCCAATGACATTAATACCCTGGACCAACACACAAATATATCCAACGGATATTTGCCCATGAACCAGAAAAGCCATGTCACAATCATTTCAACACCATTATTGAAATATTTCTCAATGTAATATCAAACAGAATTATACGTTACTTTTAAATAATAAGATTACTTATGAAAAAAGAATTGTTATTTTTGGCAAGCCTTATTGTGGTCACAATGACTATGGGGCAACCCGCCAGGCCTTGCCTGAATTGTGACACGATTAACGGCCGAAGCCGCGATTATTATTACGGTGCTTGGTTCGACACATGCAAATGCTGGCTCATAGACACAGCCTGCGGCACAGGCTGCCGCTTTGAATTGTATACGCCGGTTCAAGGATCGTTGGTTTCCATGAATGCAAAGCGGATGGTCACGCCAGAGCCTCTAAGAATCAAAGGCCTTACCGCCTTGGTACAGGTGGGCTCTTGGCAGGTTACACAAAAAGCACCAGAATACCTTTACCTATACCAAAAAGGCGCGCAATCAGGCATGTTTCTGCACGACACGTCGATGATACTGCTCGACTCGGTGAGGTGGGACACCGTGACCAATCCGCGCTACATGAAAATACCACGCTATGGAAACGTCAACGACTATTTATATTGCTATGCCTACGATGTATATTTCGACAAGACCATAAGGGTTGACAGCGTCTTCTATATATGCGGAACAGTAAACAGCAACACACCCGAAGGGGACCTTATACCCACAATATACATGACATACGAGACTATGAATCCGAATCATTGCCACCACGACGACTTCATGGCCCTATATGACATGGACTCGCCGGATCCCAACTTCAGATGGTTCATGTACAATGCCCCCAACGTGTATGGATATTATCTTCCAATAGTGGACAACGACTCGCTGTCGGCAATCCCTGCCGACATAACCAAAGGCCGTGCACTGGGCTCAGGCTATTACCCACACGGACATAGCGCCACTATCGAAGCCGTGCCCAACAGGGGCTATGCATTCGATCACTGGAACGACGGCGACACCGCCAACCCGCGGGTGATTACGATGACGCAGGACACCACATTCACCGCATATTTCAGCAACGCCGAGTTGCATGAAGTTGTAGCCGTGCCCGACGACGAGGCCAAAGGCCATGTACGTGGCGGCGGTGCCTATTTCATAGGCGACACCGTGGCTCTTACCGCCGTGCCGGAACATGGGTACAGGTTCAGCCACTGGAACGACGGCGACACCGCCAACCCGAGGTATTTCATAGTGACGCGCGACACCACCTTTGTGGCGTATTTCAGCAACGGTGCAGGCCTTGACATCCCGAGGGGCACGGTGGGCATGACCGTGTCGCCCAACCCGGCGCACACACGCTTCACCGTGGCTTGCCCCGTGCGTATAGAGGAACTCACTGTCATGTCGGCCAACGGCGCCACGGTGCTGCGCCTGTCGCCCAAGGCCGAGACGGCCACGGTTGCTGTCGCCGACTGGCAGCCGGGCGTGTACGTTGTCCATGCCAGAACAGCCAACGGCTCCGCCTCGAGAAAGATTGTAGTAAAGTAAAAAATATACATCAAATACAAACATAATGAGAAGACTTGTCGTTATTATTGCCATTGTTGTTGCGTTGATGCCGCTGCGCGGCATGGCGCAACATGCCAACGACAGCTGTTATACCCCCGAACGGTTGTCGTTCTCCAACCTTACCGATGACTCCTGCACCGTAAGCTGGCACGAGCGCGGCACCGCCACGGCGTGGGTGGTGGAGTACGGCATAGCACCGTTCACGCCAGGCTGCGGGCAGGGCATAACCATGAGGGTAACCGACACCGTGTGCCGGATAATGGGGCTCTCCAACGGCGAGATGTACCAGGTGTACGTCCATGCCGACTGCGGCGGGGGCGACACGTCGCTTAATGCAAGCGACTACCTGCGCACCATGTGCACGCTCACGCAGCAGGACCTGCCATACAGCTACGACTTCGAACACGAAGACTACACCGGCAGCGGCGGGCTTGCCGGTTACAACCGGCGGCACCCTTGCGTGATGCTGCATGGTAACGCCTATACGGAGCGTGTACAGGCAGATTCCCGTGCTTCTGGGTCTTATTATGGAAGAATGACAGGCTGCATTATTAACGAAAACTCCCGTGGCAACGGCATGATGGTGTTCCCCGCCTATGACGGTGACGTGTCAACACTTATGGTATCGTTCAAAGCCAAGGGGTACTGGAACTCCAACAGCTGTGCAGCAGTGGCCAATATTGGTGTACTGGACGACTTTAACGACCTGTCGACTGTCACAAGGCTGACGAGCGTAAACCTGCGAGAGGACGACCTGTGGGACACCTATACTGTTTCCCTGGGTACTTATACGGGGACAGGACGCTATGTGTTTATCGAGGCCGACAGCATCTCGTGGGCATTCCGTTTTGACGACGTGTCGCTTGATGTGGCACCGCCTTGCCAAACGCTGCAAGACCTTGAAGTGAAGAAGGTGGGCACCTCGTCGGCCTATATCACATGGGACATACCGCAGGGCTATGCCGCCTTGCCCGAGGGCTACGACGTGCAGTATCTCGATTCAGCAGGCTACCACACCATGACGGTTCCCGACAAGAATGTGCTGCTCGAAGGGCTGCAGCCCGGCTGGGAATACACCGTCGAGGTAACCCCCGACTGCGTGGCACACCTTGGCCGCTCCGACAGCGTGCGGTTTAAGACCGACTGCCTGAGCGGCGGACGCACCCGCCATGCCGGCGAACGGGATTCTGTATTCCGTCTAACGGCCACGCCGGTATACACTGGTTTCAACAACAATTTCAGCCAGACAATACTGACGCGCGACAGGCTTCTCGCTATGGGTCTGGTGCCGGGCGAGATATACGGCTGCACCTACAAGATAAAGGAACACCCCTCCTCCTCTGGAAGGAATCCAGAAAACAGAATAGTGCTGATATATCTTGACAGCACCAACCTCTCCAGCTACCCCGCCACATCGGCCAGCCATTGGTGCCCCATCGACTCGTCAAAACGCTACTACAGAGGCCTCCGCATAGAGGGACTGAACCTCGACGGCGACGAACGTTACAACTTCGACAGGCCGTTCGTATGGAACGGTCGCAGCAACCTGGTGATAAGCATGATGACTAACCGCGAAGGTTATTATCTGCCACAATACGGGCTTCCGGGAATTGGAGCCCGCTATTCCGGCTATGCCGTGCCAACTGACGACTCGGTGACCCTCGCCACTTTCAACGATGAAGATGCCTATCCCGAAGATACGCTGCCAACGCTTGCGCGGGCACTTTACGCCCTGATGCCCAACCTGACGCTGTACGGTCCATGCGACACCGCTGAGAGCTGCGGCAAACCTGTAGCCGTGCTCGACAGTGTATCGACCACCACGGTGCGCATAAGATGGACTGCTGGCTGGAACGAGACCGACTGGCGGGTGGAGCACTGCGACACCTCGGGGCAGTGGGTGGTCGACGCCGCCTCGGTGCAGGCGCGCGAATACACATTCACCAACCTGCCGCAGCGCACGCCCTGCATATTCCGCGTCACAGGCAACTGCGACGACGGCCGCGACCACAGCGACACCGTCATGGCCACCACGGGCTGCGGCCCCGCCGCGCTGCCTCTGCGCGAAGACTTCGACACATGGGCTACCGGCGCTTCGACGGGCACCATCGCACCCTGCTGGTACCGCAGAAGCAGCAACGACGGCTCGACGGCGCATTACCCCTACGCAACCGACAGCCGCGGCTACAGCGGCGACCGCTCGCTGTACGTCGGCTCGGAAAGACTTCAAAACGCATGGCTGGCCATGCCCGCCGTCGAGGCCGCCGTCGACAGCCTTCAGCTGTCGCTGAGCCTCCTCGCCACCGACAGCCTCTACGGCCGCGAGATTGTGGTGGGCGTGATGAACGACCCGCTCGACCTGCGCACCTTCACCGCCGTGCGGATAGTGCGCTGCGGCAAAGTCAACGAATGGGACGACCTCGACGTGCCGCTTGACGGCTACAATGGCAACGGACGCCATGTGGCGCTGATGTCGCCCAGCTCGATAACAAGCCGCCTGTTTGTCGACAACCTACTGCTCGACTACATCAACCCGTGCCCGCGCCTCAAAGGCCTCAAGGCCATTGCCGAAACATCCTCGTCGGTAACCCTGCAGTGGGATGCCGACAGCCTGGGCGGCACCGCCGTGGTGGAATACGGGCGCACGGGCTTCGAGCCCGGACGCGGCACGCGTGCGGCATGCAACGCCGACACCATAACCATTGCAGGCCTCGACACCGACAGCTGCTACGACTTCTACATTCGCCGCGTGTGCGGCGCAGGCGACACCTCGCGCTACACCGGCCCGCTCACCATCACCATCGGTACATGGAACACACGGCTGATGCTGCACGACACCATGCGGCTCTGCGCCGTGAAGCTGTGCGACGACGGCGGCCCCGGCGGCAACTACACCGTGTATCAGGAGTCGGCGGTGACGCTGCTGCCGCCCGACACGGCGAGCGTCGTCATGCTGCGCGGTCGCTACAGCGGCAATGCCGGCGACCTGCTGGCCGTATACGACGGCACCGACGCCACGGCCCCGCTGCTGTACGCCGTGGGCAACGAAGCCTCCAACGTGGCCGTGGGTCCGCTGGCGGCCTCCAACCCCTCGGGAGCCCTCACGGTGTGCTTCTCAGGCCGCAGCGGCCGCACTCACAGCGGATACAACCTTGACGTAAGCTGCCTGTCGCCGCGCCCCGACGTGTGCGACGCGCCCACCGACCTGGCATGCACTTCGCTGGCACCCTATTCGGCAACGGTGACCTGGGCCGACACCGGCACCTTCGAACTCATGTATCTGTCGGCCTCCGACATCATAATGCCGGGCTACACCCGCGTGACAAGGCCTACGTACACGTTCGACCTCCTGCTGTCGAACACCACCTACGAGTGGTACGTGCGCCGCGTGTGCAGCGACAACGTCAGCCCGTGGAGCCACTCCACGTTCACCACGCCGCAGGCACCGTGCAGCAAGCCTTCAAGGCTTGCCACAAGCCATGTCAGCGCACGTGGCGTGACGCTCGACTGGTACGCCTCGTCCACGCATGGCAGCTGGGCGGTGCACATAGAGGGCGACACCGTTGTCGACACCGTGGTCTACGCACATCCTGTACGCCTCGAACAGCTGTCACCCTCGACGTATTACACCGCCAAGGTGCGGGCGCTGTGCAACGACGGCGGCGAAAGCGAGTGGTCGAATGCGCTGAGTTTCACCACGCTGGACCCCGAAGGCATAGCCGCCCCCTCGGGCAACGCCGACGGCATGGAGGTTACTTTGTACCCCAATCCAGCCTCGCGCCATAGTGCGGCGACGCTGCACATAGCCAACGCCGACGGCGACGTGCTGGTCTCTCTGCTCGACATGACAGGCCGCGAACTGCAACGGCACCGCCTGACATGCGCGGCAGGCTGCTCGCACCGCCTCGACATCCAGGCCGTGCCGCAAGGCTACTACTTCGTCAAGGTCCAGTCCCCCACCTCCATAGCCATCCGCAAACTCGTGGTGAAATAGCCGCCTGACGCACCACTAAGAAGATAGTCGTCACACACTGACGCACCATCTCGAACACCTTCAACACGGATTGCACCGTCGGTGCAATCCGTGTTCTTATACCGCCACAGGCACGATAGAACGTAAAGTGTAAGTATATAGATGGACCGGGGCCGGGGTAAAGGGTAACCCCTACCCTATCATGAAAAGGGATTTCGGCGGCGCTGCGGGGCGCAGTGGACCGCTGGTAGGCATCGGGCTACGGAGACGGCGCGGAGGTGCGAGAAGGGCGTTTTTGTGCGAAATCGGGGGCGGCACGGTACTGGTATGGCCACTGCGGCAACCTACAGCGGAAAACCTAGGCAATAGGTTTGAAAACATGAGTATTCAGAACAACTCCATTGTTACACCTGATTATCAGTATATTATAAACAACAACCTTTGTCGTGACGCTTGGGAAAGGGCCGGCAAAGAAAAAAAATAGTCCGAATTTGGCTTCCAATTCAGCTTTTATTTGTATCTTTGCACTCAGAAAAAACCATAGTAAAACCATTATGAATATGAAATTAGAAATCGACATTAAAAAAGGCCTTGGTGATATTACCTTCGGTATGCCGGTGGAAAAGGTAATGGACATACTGGGTGCCGCCGATGAGGTGGAAAACATCGACAACGCCATCGACGAAACCACTACAGTGCTGAGATACACTGAATTGGGGATGACTATCTTCTATGAGGGCGATGAACCCTGCGTGACCTGCATCGACATAGCCAACGACGAGTGCACCCTTTTTGGCGAGGAGGTGTTCGGCCTAAAGGAGAAGGAGGTTGTGGCGCTCATGGTTAAGAACAACTACTACGAGCAGGACGTTGACAACGAGGCATGGGGTGAGCGACGCATCACTTTCTACGAGGGTAACATCGACTTCTTCTTCGAGCACGACACGATGACCTCCATCACGTTCGGGGCATAATGACGGTGGAAAAACACGACGACGGGACCCTGCTGAGCACAGCGTATATGCCGCCCATAGGCTATATGGCCGTGATGGCGCGCAACCGCGTCATCCACATCGAGCAACAGGAGACTTTCCCGAAACAGACACTGCGAAACAGGTGCCTTATATGCACGGCCAACGGCGTGATGCCATTGACGGTGCCGGTGGTGCGACCTAATGGCAACCACACAGTTACACGCGATATAGCGATAGATTACAAGCAGAACTGGAACACGGTGCACTGGCGCACGCTGGTGTCGGCCTACAGCTCGTCGCCCTACTTTCTTTACTACAAAGACGGCATCGAGGCGATACTGATGCGGCACTACGACCGACTGATAGAGCTGAACCGCGACCTGCTGGACTACTTCGTGGCGAAACTGAAACTTGACAACATAATTGACCACACCGAGGATTACGCACATAAAGAGCACGTCGCCAATGATTTGCGCGAGGTATTTCCAATAAAAAAAGAGTGCCGCCTGTTCTCGTTCACACCATATTATCAGGTGTTTGAGTACAAACAGGAGTTCCATCCCAACCTGAGCATTCTGGACCTGCTCTTCAACCTGGGACCCGAAGCTCCGCAATACCTCACATCGCTAAAAGAGGTAAACGCAGGCACGCAAGCGTGACATTACGCGCCCAAAGCACTGCACTTAGTGGTTGACTTAAATAAAATCAGGACAACCCGTTAGGGATATGTTCCTCGTGAAACAGCCGGTCGATGTATATCATCAGGTACGAAATATCGGCGGGAGAGACGCCGCTGATGCGCGAAGCTTGTCCGAGTGTCTTGGGCTTGGTTTTGGAGAGCTTCTCGCGAGCCTCGTAGGAGAGCGACTGGAGGGATGGGTAATCGATAGCGTCGGGTATGAGGATGTTCTCGAAGCGCAGAATCCTGTCGGCCACGTCGTGTTCCTTCTCTATATAGCGCTGGTATTTTATCTGTGTCTCGGTGGCGTCGAGCACCTCGCCGCGGATGTCGGCGGGGATGGTTTGTGCAAGAGCTCCGGCCTGCGGCACCGCCTCGAGGATGTCGGCCAGCGACAACTCGGGGCGCAAAATAAGGCTGTTGAGCTTCAGCCGCTGGGTGAGCGGCGACGACTGACACGACTCGAGGAAGGCATTGATCTCGGACGGCGACACCGAGAGGTCATCGATGGCCTGAATCATGGCGCGGGTGTGCTGCATCTTCTGCTCGACACGCGCCATACGCTCGTCAGACGCAAGGCCAAAGGCATGCGAGAGCGGCGTGAGACGCTCGTCGGCGTTGTCCTGCCGCAGCGTAATGCGGTACTCGGCCCGCGAGGTGAACATGCGGTAGGGCTCGTCGACACCCTTGGTGACGAGGTCGTCGATAAGCACTCCGATATAGGCCTGGGCACGGGTGAGGACAAAGGCGGGACGCCCCTTGATCTTAAGCACGGCGTTGATGCCAGCCATCAATCCCTGGCAGGCGGCCTCCTCGTAGCCCGTAGTGCCATTGATCTGACCCGCGAAATAGAGGTTCTCGAACAGCTTGGTCTCGAGGGTGTAGCCCAGCTGTGTGGGCGGGAAATAGTCGTACTCTATGGCGTAGCCAGGCTTGAATATGCGTGCAGACTCAAAGCCTTCGATAGAGTGTAACGCATTGATTTGCACCTCGATTGGCAGCGACGACGAGAAGCCGTTGAGGTAATAGGAGCATGTGTTGCGCCCTTCGGGCTCGACGAAAAGCTGATGGCTGTTTTTGCCTGCAAAACGCTCTATCTTGTCCTCGATGGAAGGACAATAGCGGGGGCCGTGCCCCTGTATGCGTCCCGTGAAGAGGGGCGACTTGTCGAAGCCCTCACGCAGCAGGTCGTGGGTGCGCTCGTTGGTGTGGGCTATATAACAAGGTATCTGATTCTGCAGTTGCGGCAGAGGGAGGAACGAGAAATGCTGAGGGTTGTCGTCACCCGGCTGCACCTCGAGCTTGGAGAAGTCGATGCTGCGGCCGTCGACACGCACGGGGGTGCCCGTCTTGAGGCGGTCGGTGACGAAGCCCAGCGAGCGCAGCTGCCCGGAGAGTCCGGTGGCGGGCATCTCCCCTATCCTACCGCCTTGGAAGGAAAGTTCGCCGATAAACACCTGTCCGTTCAAGAATGTACCGTTGGTGAGGATGACGGCCTGCGCCGGTATGTCAATGCCCATGCGGGTTGTAACCCCTACTACGGCGCCGCCGTCGGTTCTGATGCCCACCACCTCATCCTGCCAGATGTCGAGGTTGGGGGTAGATTCGAGAGCCGCCCTCCAGTTGAGCGAGAAGTGAGTCTTGTCGCACTGAGCCCGCGGGCTCCACATGGCGGGTCCTTTGGAGCGGTTGAGCAGACGGAACTGTATGGTGGAGCGGTCGGTAATGATGCCCGACATGCCGCCGAGTGCATCTATCTCGCGCACTATCTGCCCTTTAGCCACACCACCCATTGCAGGGTTGCACGACATCTGGCAGATTGCCTCGATAGACTGGGTTATAAGCAATGTCTTGGCACCCATGGTGGCGGCGGCAAAAGAGGCCTCGGACCCTGCATGGCCCCCGCCTACGACAACCACATCATAACGCTCCCAAAACATAACGGATTACTATTGGTTTTAATGACGCACAAAGAATGATTAAACAGAATATCAACAACAATGTTCCACGTGAAACAATCACATTAAACCCCACATTTTCAAAGCCTCGTCTTCTTTGCCACGCATGACTGCTTTCTCGGCATCGGTGTGGTCGGCAAAGCCCAGGAGGTGCAGGACGCCGTGAATCATCACGCGGTGTAGCTCATCCTCAAAGGAGACCTTGTACTTAGCTGCGTTGTCTTTTATCCTGTCGATGCTGATAAGTATATCGCCCGAAATGGTGTCGCCCTCGACATAGTCGAAGGTGATAATGTCGGTGTAGGTGTCGTGGCTGAGATACGAGATGTTGATGTCGAGCAGATACTCGTCGTTGCAAAACTTGTAGGAGATGTCGCCAAGGTGACGATGATGGGTTTCGACCACCGCCTTAATCCATTTTTTAAGTTTTATCTTCTCCTTGAGAGCAAAACCGCCCGAACTTGTGTCGAAAAGTATACTCATTGCGGATTTTTGTTTTTTATCATTGATGGTCTGTTATCGCAGGAATAGCACTCAACAGACTGAGCAACAACTATATATATTCTATAAAATGCGTTTTAAAATCAATATGAATGAGAAATATCGGCCGCGCAGACCTGCTGATAACGGATTACGGATGGAGACACAGTCTGCTTCAGACGTTGACGGCTTCGCCGACCGTGCTCCTGTGCAGGGCTTCGATTCGCTCGCGCGAGATGGAGGGCTGGATGCCGTTGACGAGAAACTCCATGCGAAGGCATCGACGCTCCGGGAAGTAGTCGACCTTGTCGGAAAGCATCCTTATCATGAAGAGCCCCTCTCCCCTACCCTCCTGAGGGACGGAGGTGCCATAGCTTGCGAAGTCGAAGCCGTCGCCCTCGTCGCTGACCTCGAAGAAGAGACCACCCGTGCACTGGCCGTAATCCAAGGTGACGCATTTGGCCTTGTCGCACCGGTTGCCATGCACAATGGCGTTCTTTATTGCCTGACTTACCGCCATGTTCACTGCGGCGGCATTGTCGCCAAGGTTCATCTCGTCGGCGATGGAATCCAGGAGGCATTCCACCTCGTTCATATAACTTGTATCGGACTGTATCTTAATATTTCTCATAATGCGTTTTAGAACTTATAGAAATAGTCGTTGGCTTTGTTCTTGTAATAGTTGGAGAGGGTAGGGGGCAGGGGACTGAAAAGCTCCAAGCCGCGCTGCTCCAGACGTTTAAACTGTTCCATATCGGCGGGCGAAGGTTGGTAGATATCCTTGGCCTCGCGGCTCTCGCGCCGCTGCTCTTTCTCGCGCTGCATCTCGGCCTTCTCGTGCTCAAGGAGACGCGTGAGTATCTGCTGCTGGCGGTTGATGGTCTGCTGCGAGATGGTGCGGTTAACGAGGTCGGTCTCAGTCTGTTCCATCTGCTTCAGCATTGCCTCAATCTCCTGTGCTATCTTGGAGGAGCCGCCGCTTTGCTGCTTCATCTCGTTGCCGTATTCCTGCATGAGTCGCCGTATCTGCTCCTGCTGCGCCGCCATACGCGCAAATTCCTCGCTCATAGAACTTTTGTCGCCTATACGTGTGCGCTTGGTGCCAGAGCCCTGGCTGTTGCCCATCTGCTTCTTGAGGGCGTTGAGCTGCTTGTTGAGCTCCTCCTGCATCTGACGCAGACTCTTGGCAGAGGGCTTGCCTTTGCCCTGACTGCTGTTGCTTCCCGACTTGCACTGACTGCCCGAGTTCTTGCAGCTGCCGTTCTTCTTTTGCTGCTGGTTCTGACGCATCTCGTTCTGCATCTTGTCCAACGACTCGGCCAATACTAACGCCAGGTTGTTGAACGACGTCATCGAGTACTGCATGGACTGGCCCGAGGAATAGTTACGGGCGTTGCCATAGAACGACTGATTGAACTGCAGTAGGGAGTTCAACGACTTGGAGATGTTGCTGTTGACAGCTTCCAACTCCTTGTTGATCACCGAAGCCACCGACAGCTGCCGCTTGGCAATGAGGCGGAGTGAGTCTTCGACATTGACGAAACTGCTCTTAATCTTGTTCTGGCTTGCTATGATTTCCTGATACTTGGGGTCTTGGATGTAGGTTGAGTTAAGCTCGCCAATCAACGACTCCTGCTCCACCGACAGAGCCACTAAATTCTTCAACAACTGCCTGATTTTCTCGGCATCCTCGGCGGTGTTCTGCTGTGCGCTCTCGGCTTCGGCAAGCTTTTCGGAAAGCTCGTCGAGGTCGTCGGCGGCCGACTTCTGCTGCTCGGAAGCCTCCTTGTTCTTGCCCTGCTGCAGCTTGCTTTCGGAGGACTTCTGCTTCTGGTCTATGCGCTGCAACAACTCCTTGTTTATGTCGAAGTCGGCGTTCTTGTCGAGCTTCTTGTAGCCGCTCTGTATATCCTCTATCTCTTTCTTGATTTCTTGGAACTCGTTGTTCAGTTCTTTCTGTTTCTCAAGCAGTTCGTCTTTCTGTTCCTTGCTGTTCTTTGCCTTGGACTTCTCGGACAGCTCGCGCTGCTTGTCGGCCAGTTCCTCGGTTTTTTTCATGGTTTCCTCAACCTTTTTCTCAAGCTCCAGCCGCTTCATTAGCTCGAGATCCTGATCGATCTGCTTCTCGATGTCCTCGTTCTTGGTCTTGAGCTGTTCGAGCTGCTCCTGCACCTTCTTCTTGTCCACCTCTTCCATGAGCTTCTCTATCTCTTTCATCATCTCTTTCATCTCTTCGTTGAGCACCTCGTTCATAAGGCGGTCGAGCTCACGCTGTTTTTCGGCGATTTTCTGGCTCCTGTCGCGATATTTCTCCTCGAGGCGTGCATTCTCCTTGAGCTGCTGCTGCATCTTCTCCAGCTGCGATTTTACCTCCTGCTGCTTCTTGGCCAACTCCTCCATCTGCTTCTTGTCTTGCCACGTCAGCTCTTTCTTGTCGACCAGCTTGCGCATCAACTCGTTGATTTCCTCCTGCAAAGCCTTCAGTTCAGACATCGACATCTCGGCCTGTTTCTGGGCGCTGGCGGTGTTGCTCTCAAGGATAGACTCCAGTTCCTCCTGCGTCGGGATTTTAATCTCTTTTACCTGAGAACGAGTGCATTTAGCACCGTTGACCGCGTCGTTGTCCCATATCTCGAAATAGTAAATCAGCTGGTCGCCGGGCTGGGCACCCAACTCGCTGAAGTCGGTGGAGTAATAGAACTCCTGCGAGAGTTCCTGTCCCACAGCCAACTGCTGCTGTTTCTTGGTGTTGCGCGTGGAGTCTTTGGCATTGCTGAGCTCGGCGGTGAAGACGAGCTTGCTGAAGCCGTAGTCGTCCTTAATGCGGCCTTTGAAGAAGACGCGGTCGTCGAGCACAGAGTCGCGCAACTCGGTGACGGTTATCAGCGGCGCGTTGTCGCTGATGGCCGATATCGCGTATTTCAAAGTGTCGGAGTTCAGGGCGTAGCGGTTGGAGGTGATAAAACCGTAGTTCAAGCTGCCGAACACCTTGTGCCTGTGGTTGATGCTGCCACGCTTGTCGGGTACGAGCGATGACGAGGCGTCGTTTACCAGGAAGCGCAGCGTGTCGACATCCTTGGTCTGGAATATCCATTCAACGACAGTGCCTTCGGGCACCGTGATGTTGCCTTCGTTGTTCAACACTTCGTTGCTTTTGCGAGTATAAGAAGGGTAGGAGAGGGCTACCTGGAAATCGACCACCACCGGCTTGGGCAACACCTCGAGCACATACTCGGCCGACTCAACACCAACCGATTGAATATGAAAGCCAAAGCCTTTCTGTACATTCTTGAACAGGTAGCTGAAATGAGTCTTGTCGACAGCCTGCATGTGGTACATCTTTCCGCCCACATTGACATACGCCTCATTGGGCACCACATCGCCACGAACCTCAACGTTGAGCATAAAATCTTCCTGTTGAGGCACCCTAAGCTCCTGATTCAGCACAACAAAGGAGAATGGAGCGGGACGCTCGTAATAGGTGGAATGGTTGATTATCCGCTTCGACGGCTCGGTGATGAAAGAAGGAGCCACGATGCACGCTATCAACAGCAGCGATAGCGGCACCACGGCGTAGACCAGATACTTACGGTTGCCTTTAAGGTTGACGGCATTGGTGAACGGGATAGGGGAGAGGCTGGCTGTTTTCTGACTGATGCCTGCAAGGAGCAACGGGTCGTCGCTGGTTTCGCCCATACGCTGCAACTGCAGCAGGTTGAGCAACTTATCCTCAACTTCAGGGAAATGGCGGCCTATGATGCGGGCGGCCTCGTCATAACTGATGCAACGGCCAAGGCGGTACATCTTGAGCAACGGCGACACCACATAAAAGCCCAGTACGCACAGAAACGCAGCAAGATATAGCCAAAAGAGCACAGTTCGCACCCACACGGAGAAATAGCCGAAATACTCGAGCACCACCACCAGAAGGAACAACGACACCAACAGCGCCACAGAATAGATGGTTCCCTTGATGAGACGGTTCTTGTAGTATTTTCGTATAAAACTATCTAACTTGTATATTATCTGATTGCGCTCCACCTAAGTCTATAATATCTTGCAAAAATACAACATCTTGACGACATAGAAGAAAAAAATATTTTTGCGCAGAATATTTAGTTGATTTATATATTTTTATATATGGATATTCCTATTTACAACATGGGGTAAAAATATGTTTTTTCCTGCCAAAATATTTTTTTTTGGTAACTTTGCAAAACCATGAAGAAAGTAATACTCATCACCGGAGCCTCGTCGGGATTTGGCAAAGCGACGTCGCACCTGCTTGCCCAAAGGGGGCACAAAGTATACGGCACAAGCCGCCGCCAACAAGCCGACGGGGAGGTTAACTTCCTGCAGGCAGACGTCTGCAACCCAACTGAAATAGAGAAAGCTGTGAACACCATTCTCGAGAAAGAAGGACGCATCGACGTGCTGATTAACAACGCCGGACTGGGTATAGGCGGTGCGCTGGAACTGGCCACAGAAGAGGAGACAGCCATGCAGATGAACACCAACTTCATGGGCTGCGTGAACATGTGCAAGGCAGTGTTGCCGACAATGCGCCGGCAGCGGTGCGGGCGCATCATCAACCTAAGTTCTATAGGCGGCGTGATGGGACTCCCATTCCAAGGTTTTTATTCGGCCTCGAAATTCGCCATAGAGGGCTACAGCGAGGCGCTGGCCGCCGAGGTGAAACAGTTCGGCATCAGCGTTTCGATGGTGGAACCTGGCGACTTTGCCACCAACTTCACCGCCAACCGCAAAAACTCCGATATAACGCTTAACGACAGCGACTACGGGGCAAGCTTCAGCCGCGCCATTAAAATCATCGAGAAGGAGGAAAACGGGGGTCTACGGCCCGAAATCCTTGCCAAAAAGATGGTGCACATAGTGGAATGCCGCAAGCCAAGGCTGCGCTATGTCGTGGCAAACCTCGAGCAACGCCTTTCTGTGGTGCTCAAGCGGATACTGCCGGGAAATATGTTTGTCAATATTCTGCGAGACTACTACAAAGTGTAGTATCAGTCACATTTACAGCTTCTTCTTGAAGACCGCGCGCTTCATCATCGGCTCCGACTTGTAGGTGGTATTCCATATTCGCTCAGCTTCGTTGCCTATAATCTGCGGGTTGGAATACGACCAGTTGACGCCGCACTTGATGGCATTGCCGTTCATCTCGGCATAGTAGATGGAATGCACGCCACGCTTCTGCCAATCTGGATGTACGCCGTTGAGCAGCAGGTCGATAGTGTCGAACTTGCGCAACGCACGCAGGAAATATATCCATGCAAAGGGGAACAGGTGTCCGTTGGCCTTCTTATAGGCTTTGTTGAGGTCGGGTATTGAGAGACCGAAAGCCACCAGATTGTCGTCCTTGTCGACAACAAAATTGGCGAATTTAAGGTTTACGTACGGGAAATACTCTTTGATATAAACATCTATTTCTTTCTCTGTAAGAGGCACAAAATCATAGAGTATGCTGAACGATTCGTTCAGTGTGTGGAAGAATTTGCGGGCATAGGGATATATCTCTTTGCGCTTCTTGAAACGCAGAATGCGCAGGTCGTAGCGCTTAAGGATTACCTCGTTGAGGCGTGCCACCTTGTCGGGGATAGGCTGCGACGCCAGTATCTTGTACTGCCCCCAACGGCAGGCAATCTCGAAGCCGGCCTTTTCAATGAACTTGATGTAATACTCTGGGTTATAAAGGGTACTGAGGTTCTGCCGCTCGTTGAAACCCTCTATGACCCAGCACTCCTTGTCCATGTCGGTGAAGCCCAGCGGTCCCTCTATCTCCTCCATTCCCATGCTCTTGCCGAACTGCTCCACCTGGTCGAGCAAGGCCTTGAAGACATCGTAATCCTCTATGAAATCGCACCAGCCGAAGCGCACGGCTTTCTTGCCCCAATGCTCGTTACCCCTGCGGTTGATGATTGCTGCCACACGGCCTACAGCCTTGCCGTTGCGGAAAGCCATCCACATCTTGAAGTCGCAATATTCGCGCGACGGGTTCTTAGAGGTAAGCAACGACATCTCGTCGCCCATCAGCGGCGGCAGATAGGTTGGCACATCCTTAAAAAGCTCGTTGGGGAACTTTATGAATTTACGTATGTCCCTGCGACTTACAACTTCTTTGATTTCAATGTTCTGCATCTTCAATAAAACTTATGCTTTTGCCTGTGTACAACCTTTAAGGATGCCGAGCTGCTTGAAACATTTCTTCACCTTGTCGACGGCGAAATCGACCTGCTCTATGGTGTGGGTGGCCATCCACGACAGCCTTATCAGCGTGTCCTCGGGTGCCACGGCAGGCGAGATGACGGGATTTACAAACACTCCCTCGTCGAGCAACAGCTTGGTTACCATGAATGTTTTCTCGTTGTCACGCACATAGAGCGGGATGATAGGTGTCTCGGTGCCGCCTATTTCGAAGCCCTCCTCCCTGAAGCATTTCAAGGCGTAGTTGGTTACTTTCCACAGGTTTTCCTGACGCTCGGGCTCGCTGCGCATTATCTCCAATGCGGCCTTTACCGAAGCCACGGCGGCGGGAGCTATGCTTGCCGTGAAAATGTAGGGGCGGACCTTGTGTTTCATATAGTTGATGGTGTCGGCGTCAGCCGCTATGAAGCCGCCTATGGCAGCCAGCGACTTGGAGAAAGTGCCCATGATGAGGTCGGTTCTGTCGGTGAGACCGAAATGGTCGACCACTCCGCGGCCTTCTTTGCCGAAGACACCAAGGCCATGAGCCTCGTCGACCATCAATGTGGCTTGGTACTTATCGCATAAGTCGGTGATTTCAGGCAGTTTGGCGACATCGCCTTCCATGCTGAAAACACCGTCGGTGACTACCAGCTTGGCCGCATCGAGAGGACATTTCTGCAACACCCTCTCCAGGTCTTCCATGTTGCTGTGCCTGTACTTCAAGGTGTTGGCAAAGGTAATCTGCTTGCCCTCTATTATCGATGCGTGGTCGGTCTCGTCATAAATAAGATAGTCGTTACGACCTGTTATGCACGGTATTACACCCGAGTTGGCCTGGAAACCAGCCGAGAAAAGCATTACGCCGTCCTTGTGCAGGAAGTCGGCCAGTATGTTCTCCAATTCGATATGTATGTCGAGTGTACCGTTCAGGAAAGGACTTCCGGCACATCCTGTACCATATTTGTCAATAGCCTGTTTTGCAGCCTCTTTTATCTTGGGATGGTTGGTCAATCCGAGGTAACTGTTAGACCCCAGCATCAACACCTTTTTCCCGTTCATCAACACCTCGGTGTCCTGATCGCTCGATATTGCCCTGAAATAGGGATAGACCCCGTGCGACTTTGCTATTTGCGGCGCATCGTATTTGGCTAACTTTTGACGTAAAGGCTTCATTGTGTCTGAACTCATTTATTAAAAATGCAAAAATACGAAAAAAAGTTCAATTTGTTAAATTTTTGTTGCGATTGCGGCGTATAATATGCCAGCCAAACGGCTTGACCCGATTCTAAATTTCTGATTGGTAATATATTCCATTCCCATCATTTTTTCTGCCAGCCGCGCATATTTTAACATTTCGTCAATTGTCGAAATGCCTCCGGCGGCTTTGAAACCTACCAATCTTCCCGTCTTGCACTCATAATCTTTGATGGCTTGCAGCATGGTTTGAGGAGCATCTTCGACGGGCTGGGCCGTGCTTT
This sequence comes from Bacteroidales bacterium, assembly GCA_017962615.1. GTDB lineage: Bacteria > Bacteroidota > Bacteroidia > Bacteroidales > P3 > Colimorpha. The sequence continues at coordinate 22,281 of JAGCUZ010000053.1, forward strand.
TGCCCGTTGATGTCTTTATGAAATCGGCACCGCCTTCCATGGCGAGCATGGCGGCTTTATAGATATTGGGCAGCGTCTTCAGCTCGCTGGTCTCCAATATGACTTTCAGCGTCTTATCGCCGCAGCTGCTTTTTATTGCAGCTACCTCGTCGCGCACTTTGTCATAATCGCCTTCCAAGAAACTGCCACGCGATATGACCATGTCTATCTCGTCGGCGCCTTCTTGCAAAGCATACTCCACTTCCTTGATTTTTATATCGATAGGCGACTGACCTGCGGGGAATGCACCTGCCACCGAGGCCACCTTTATGCCGCTTCCGGCAAGCGCGGCGCACGCTTCTTTCACAAACACTGGATACACACATACGGCGCAGACCCTCGTGTTGTCGAACACCATCCTGATTGAGTCTTCACAAAGACTTTTTACCTTTGCAACGGTGTCGTCACCGTTCAGCGTAGTATTGTCGATACACCCGAAAACCTTCCTAAAAAGAACGTTTACATCTGTCAATTCGTTGGTTTCCATCTATCACTTAGCGTTTGTTATATTACTGTTGAAAGTACTCTTCGAGAAAACAGGAAGTCTACGGTTGTGACGCACATTGCTTGTCGACACAAACGAAAACAGTATCTTCTTAAGCAACGCATTCCTGTTCATCATCTTACGGCTTTCCAAAAAATGGCGGAACATCATCAGCCTGTAACGGTCGTTAGATGGTACACTGTTGTTGCTCAACAGTTTGTGCCTGTTCTCCAATACCATGTTCTTTATCGGCAACGACAGGGGACACACCTCTTCGCAGCGGCCGCACAGGGTGCACGCATAACTTATGAACGCCTGATCGTATTCATCTTCCATATAAGGCAGCACCACATGCCCCACTGGGCCCCAGAACACATTGTTATAAGCCTCTTTACCAACAATATTCGTAACTGGACAAGCCTCTCGGCAACGTCCACATTCTATGCATGTCAGTATAGCCCTCTGCCGTTTGTTGGCCATTACGTTGCTGCGCTGATTGTCGACTATAAACAGGTAGTTATCACAGTTTTGCGAACCTTTAAACAATATGAAGTTCTGACTTCCTTTTCTTGCTACATCACTGCCTGTCTTGAACTGCGTGAACAATTCGGCCGACGACAAGTCTATACCCAGACGCGATATTGTTGAAATGAATATATTGATTTTATTGTTGTTAAGTTTCTTGAGATACTTGTCATCGCGACCTACAAACAGCATGAAACCACTGTCTTGCAGCATCATGTCGACATCAAATATCTGCAAGTCGGCATCATCTTTGGTAGTAATGTTGTGGTCTCTAAAGAAGAACGGCAACCCGAACTCCTCCAAAACACTGTTCTCAAAACTATCTACAAGACAGTATGATGTAACGCTGTTCTTCGCAACAATAAGTTCAAGCTGCCTGAACAAATCCTGATAGTCTAATGCCCAGTACAACTTGTTGTTTTTGTCTGAATAATACCTCTCAAACTTCAGCAGCGCCTCGTCCAAGTTCTCTATTGACTTTTGTAACATGCTGCCTAACTTGGTACTTACATTCGACTGATTTTTAAACCTATAGTTAGGCTCTTCAATACGTTCCGACGCGCTGCCAGCCTCTCCTGATGCAATGTTGGCAGAGGCTTTCTTCAAAAACAACTTGTAACCGTCGCTGTTCATTACAGAATGATTTGGTTAATTTTATCGACCCTTGTTTTATGGCGTCCGCCTTCAAATTCGGTATTAAGAAACTCATCAACAATACTTAAAGCCGTAGCAGTATCGATAAAGCGTGCCGGCATTGAAATGATGTTGGCATCGTTGTGCTGCCTGCCGAGGTGCGATATCTCAGGGGTCCAGCACAGTGCACATCTCACGTTAGGATACTTGTTTACAGTCATTTGCACGCCGTTGCCACTGCCGCATATAACGATACCTCTTTCGTAAACGCCTTTATTGACACTGCTGCCAACTTTGTGCGCATAGTCTGGATAATCAACACTTTTACTGCTGTCAGTACCAAAATCAACAACTTCCATGCCTTTGCTCTCCAGATAGCTCTTCACCTGTTCTTTCAGCTCGTAGCCCGCATGGTCGCACGCTATAGCGATTTTTTCTTTCATTTGTTGCTTTGTTAAAAAAAATAATTTATGCAAAGTTATACAAAATACATAATATATTCATTCAAAATCAAATAAAGTTATAAACTAATTAATAACCATGCCATTTATATAACTAATACCTAAAAAATTATGACTTTTAAACAGCACTTGTTTACGACTCATTTTATAAGATGTTAATCCAGATGTTGACAATAAAACCAACATTTGTAAATGTGAAAAAACAAGAATTTACCCAAAGAATTCAACAGACATTTCAGACAAAAAACGTCAAATAATTTTCAATAAACAGCTGTTTATTGCTTTTTCAACACCATGTTGATATGATGAAATTACAAAGAAAGCCAAACAAATAAAAATGATAAATGGTAAACAAACAAGCAAAAGTCATATTACCAAATAAAGCACCTTAAAAATATCAACAAAAATAACAATGAAGAATAATAAAGAAAAATTAAATAAAGAACATTATTTTTATTATTCTACACAGGCTCTCGGCTATCCCCGCAGCTTCGTCCATCGACAATATGTTTGCATCGCCGCCGCAATATATCAGCGCAATTGCCGTTAATATATTGCCATTGAATATTGGCAATATATTAATACAAACGCTTAAACACATGTCAAACAAAGAGCTTATAGAAAAAATCGTCAGCCTGAAACGCGAGAAAAACGCGGTGATATTAGGCCATTACTATCAGTGCAAAGAAATACAAGAATTGTCCGATTACATAGGCGACAGTTTGGCATTGGCAAAACAGGCACAGGACACCACGGCCGACATCATAGTGTTCTGCGGCGTGCGTTTCATGGCCGAGACGGCCAAAATACTGAATCCTGAGCGCAAAGTGGTGCTTCCTGACATGGATGCCTCCTGCTCGCTCGAAGAAAGTTGCCCTGCCGACGCTCTCGCCAAATTCAAGGCCGAGCATCCCGACCATATAGTCATGTCCTATATCAACTGTTCAGCGCAGGTAAAAGCCCTGAGCGACATAATATGCACCTCGGGCAACGCCGAGAAGATAATAAAAGCCTTGCCGGCCGATCAGAAGATTATCTTTGCCCCCGACCGCAACCTGGGCGGCTACATCAATAGCATCACCGGCCGCAACATGCTGCTGTGGGACGGCGTGTGCACCGTGCACGACGCCATGCAGGCCGAGAATGTGCTTAAGCTCAAAGAACAGTACCCCGACGCCTGCGTCATAGCTCATCCCGAGTGCAACGCGGCCATGCTCGCCGTGGCCGACTATATTGGCAGCACCAAGGGCATGCTCAACTTCATAAAGAAGTCGGGCAAACGGCAGTTCATAGTGGTCACCGAGACGGGTATCCTCTACGAGATGCAGCGTGAAAACCCCGACAAGCAGTTCCTCACCCTCAAGAACAACGCCGACTGTGCCTGCAGCGACTGCGCCTTCATGAAGCTCAATACGCTTGAGAAACTGTACAGCTGCCTGCTCAACGAAAGTCCCGAAATAGTCATGGACAAAGCCCTCATGGATTCCGCCCGCAGGCCAATCATCAAGATGCTCGACATGTCAAAACAGCTGGGTATAATATAAGCATGTTGATAACTGCGTGAAGCAAGTTGATAACGTTATTTTTCGCAACCCCACAAGATATTTATTGTTAATAACTTACATATTTGTTTCACGTGAAACATTTTTTGCGTAACTTGCTGGGAACATCTGTCTGTACAAAGTATTGAAAAATGAGTGCTGTCAATTACAAAATAACTGAGAAAATCGGCCTCCTCGATTTCCTTGCAAAGACATTCCCCGACAGTAGTCGGACCAAGCTGAAGTCGCTGCTGATGCATAACATTTCCGTTGATGGGAGGCACGTATCGCAGTTCGATTTCCCACTGCAGCCGGGCATGGTTGTCGAGGTGCACAAGACCACCTACAAAGGGCGTTTCCATTTCCGCAACCTTGATTTGTTATATGAGGACGACCACCTCGTAGTGGTCAACAAGCACGAAGGACTCCTTTCCTACAGCAAGAAGTCCGGCGACGAGACGGTAATCACCAACCTCAACAGCTATTTCGACTACATGCATCAGAAGTGCAACGCGCATATAGTGCACCGGCTCGACCGCGACACGTCGGGACTCATGGTGGTAAGCAAAAGCAAAGAGGTGTCGCGCCGTTTCGAAGAAGACTGGAAAGGCATAGTCTACGACCGCGCCTACGTGGCCGTGGTGTGGGGAGCACTGAACCCGGCCCAAGGCATCATCCGCAGCTGGCTCACCGACGGACAGTACTGCGTGCTCTCCTCGCCAACCGACAACGGCGGCAAGCTGGCGGTGACCAATTACCGCACGCTCAGGAGCAATAAACATTATTCGTTGCTCGAGCTGGTGCTCGACACAGGCCGCCGCAACCAAATCCGCGTGCACATGCGCGAGGAGAAACACCCCGTGGTGCACGACCCCATGTACGGCTACAAGAACGACGCATCTCCCATCGACCGCATGGCGCTCCACGCCTACCGCCTCTGCTTCCGCCATCCCGTTACGGGCAAAGACCTGCGTTTCGAAACCCCGGTGCCGGCACAGTTCACCCGTCTGCTCGATTTATAACGATTAATATGAAGAATATAACTAAATGTCTTGCAATCTTGGTTATGACGGTGCTCCTGGCATCGCCGGTCACAGCGCAGACATTAGCCGACGGGCGCGACAGCTCGCGGGTGCATGGTTCGGTGATGGTGATGAGCGACGTGTACAGCGTAAAGGGTGCTACCAAGTGCTACACCTCGCTGTGGCCTTCGCTCGATTACAAGATAAACAACCGCCTGTCCTTCCGCGGCAGCGCCATGCTGATGTCCGACATCATGGGCATGCCTCACTACGAAGTGGGCCGCAACCGCAGCCTCGCGCCGCTGCGCCGTCCGTCGAGGGCGGTAGGTCTGCACGGCAGGTTGAAGTACACGCTCGACAACGGCAACATACTTTCCTTCGCGGCTTATAGCGTTTCCGGCGGACTCTCCACGCCGCTGAACGACTATTTCGACATCGACGTGCTGGGCTTCGAGGCCGCCATGCGCTTCAGGATCTTCGACAACAACTATCTCGATGTCTACCTCAACGTGCTGCGCGACCGCTCCACCGTCCCCGTCCTGCCACTCATGATGTATAGCCATCCCGGCATGATGGGCCTCTACGACCCGTTCTATTTCTAAGAAATCACCGAAACTTTGTGTGATAACGTCTCAGAAATTATTTTGATTTTGTCTGATAAAATCAAAACAGTTTCTCTGACTGAAGCCCTGTGCCGTCAGCCCTGTTTTTCGTGTATATAGGCAATTGCCCCTAAAAAATCACAATCGTTACTGCAACAACTTCAATGCCATTGGCTTATGCAGCCATTGGCAGTGGTTTTTCACTCCCGTTCAGTCCCCGATTTTGATATATATAACGTAAATCGTAAGTATATAGTTGATAAGGAGTTGGTGGGACCAACTCTTTACCAACTCCTTATGTACTTTATATGTACCCTTTATTTCGGTCGTGAACTAGGTGGCAAAACGGTAAAAACGGGGTGGTAGAACGGTGAAAACGGAATGACATAACGGTAAAAATAGGATGGCATAACGGTGAAAACTGGCTGGTGAAACGGTGGAAACAGGATTGTGGAGTGGTGAAAACGGGGTGCAGAAAAACCCGTAACCCGAGCAGAAACAGGGGCGAAATGTCTGTGCTGTTTCACAAATGTATAAACACCATAGGCGATTACAAACTTAAACTGCAGCTGTTGTATTTTGTGAAAACTTCCGAGCCATTAACGGCATAGATCAGCATAGAATATAGCCGGAAACTTCTTTATGACAGACAACATTTTCTCCACATTTCTCCCGCATGGTATGTGATGAAAGTTCGGCCGAACTTTCGCCAGCGCAATGTAGAACATGAAAAATTGTCCTTTAGAAAACTTTTTTCTTGCCAGGGCAGAAAAAATATTTCTATGGGTCGCTATTTTTTCGTAAATTTGCAGTTCGAAAATGCAGAACGGTGGCCGGGGTGCGAGGCGTACAACTCTTTGAGGAGAGGGAAGTACGTGCAACATGCGGCACTGATGCGGAAGGGTGCACTACAGACATAAGACTCAAAGAAATGACACAGCAAGAGACAGACATAACATACATGCGGCGGTGCCTGCAGCTGGCGGCGCAGGGGCTCGGGCGCGTGCGGCCCAACCCGATGGTGGGCTGCGTGGTGGTGGCTGAGGGCAAGGTGGTGGCCGAGGGCTTCCACCAGTGCTACGGCGAGAACCACGCCGAGCGCAACGCGCTGCTGCGGCTGCCTGCCGTTGCCGCCTGCAATGGTGCGACGCTGTATGTGAACCTTGAGCCCTGCTCGCACTACGGCAAGACGCCGCCTTGCGCCGACCTGATAGTGGAGCGCGGCGTGGGGCGCGTGGTGTGCTGCAACGACGACCCCAACCCGCTGGTGGCCGGGCGCGGCTTCGAGAAGCTACGGGCTGCCGACATAGAGGTGGTGCGGCATGTGCTGGAGGAGGAGGGGCGACGGCTTAACCGTCGTTTCTTCACCTACATGGAGCGGCGGCGGCCTTACGTGATACTGAAATGGGCCGAGAGCGGCGACGGCTACATGGCTCCCGACTACAGCCCGTACTGGATAAGCACGCTGCGGCAGACGCTGCTGAGCCACAAGTGGCGCACCGAGGAGGCGGCAATACTGGTGGGGTCGCAGACGTTTATCGACGACCGTCCGCGGCTTACGGCGCGTCTGTGGCACGGGGCCGACCCGAGGCCTGTGGTGCTCGACCGCAGGGGCCGGCTCGACGCGGTGCCCGCGCATTGGCTGCACCTGCGTGAGGAGAGTCCGGCGCTGGTGCTGCAGAGGCTGTACGAGGAGAAGGTGCAGTCGGTGATAGTGGAGGGCGGCCGCCGCATACTGGACGCCTTCATCGAGGCAGGGCTGTACGACGAGGTGCGCATACTGCGCAACGACGCCTGCCTGCTTGGCGGCGGTATCAAGGCTCCCAAGGCTCCTGCCGGAGCGTTGTATTTCTAAGGATTATTGACGGTTCTGGGAGTCGATGATGATGGTGACGGGACCGTCGTTGACGAGTGCCACCTGCATGTCGGCACCGAAGACGCCTGTGGCCACGGGGTGCCCCAGCTCCTGCTCGAGGCGGGCGATGAACTTCTTGTACATGGGTATGGCCACTTCGGGACGCGAGGCCTTGATGTAGCTTGGGCGGTTGCCTTTCTTGGTGCTTGCCATAAGTGTGAACTGGCTGACGAGCAGTATGCCAGCATCGGGCACCTCGCTGATGGGGAGGTTCATGACCCCTTGGCTGTCGTTGAAGATGCGCAGGGCTACCGTTTTGCGGCATAGCCAGTCGATGTCCTCGTCGGTGTCGGCATCTTCGATGCCAAGAAGCACCAGCATGCCCGCGCCTATCTTGGAGTGGAGGGTGCCGCCGATGGTGACCGAGGCTTCGCGCACGCGCTGTATGACTATTCTCATGGGTGAAGGGAGTATCGTTAGGTGTGGTGTTGGCAACGCTATTCCACCACGGTGAGCTTGGCGAACTTGAGCATCAGGAGCTTCTGGCCCGCGCCCTCGAAGAAGACGGTGGCCCGGCGGCTGTCGCCATCGCCATCGACGGTGAGCACCTTGCCGACGCCGAACTTGTCGTGCAGCACCCTGACGCCCGGGATGATGCTTTTCATGAAGGCTGGGGTGTTGCCCGCAGTGGGGCCTTTGACGGGCGGCGCTATCTTCTTGAGCCTGCGCGGCTCGGGGGCCGGTGTGCTGACTTCGATGCGGCTCTTTGGCAGCTCGCCAACCTTGGGGAAGGCGCTACGACGCTTGGGCCGCTCGATGTACTGAGGGTCGATTTCTTCGACGAAGCGGCTCAGCTCCTGCGTGGACGACTTGCCGTACTGGTAGCGGTTGAGGGCGTGGGAGAGCACCACCTGCTGTTCGGCGCGCGTGACGGCCACGTAGAAGAGGCGGCGCTCCTCCTCGAGCTCCTGGCGGCTTGTGTTGCTTAGGAACGAGGGGAACAGATTCTCCTCCATACCCACCACGTAGACGTAGGGGAACTCGAGGCCTTTGGCGGCATGGATGGTCATGAGCGACACTTTGTTGGAGTCTTTGTCGTCGTCCTTGTCCTCGGAGGTGAGCAGCAGCACCTGCTGGAGGAACTTGTCGAGGGTCTTGAGCTGGGTGTCGTCATTTGCGGTGCCGCCGCCGTCGGCATCGGGCAGGAAGTCGTCGGCACCGGGGGTGATGGTGTCGTCCTTGTCGCAGAACTCTTTGATACCGTTGAGGAGCTCTTCGATATTCTCTATGCGGTTGGGGTTGTCGGGGTCGTCATCGTCGCGCAGCATGCGCACCAGGCCAGAGGCGTGGACAATCTGCTCGGCCAGGTCGAAGGCGTTGGTTGTGGACACCTGAGCCGAGAAGAGCTTAATCATGGTGACGAACTGGGCAATCTTTGCCGCCGTGGAGGGTGCGATGCCGAGGCCGAAGGAGTCGAGGTTTTCGAGGACGGTCCAGACGGCTATGTCGTTGTCCTCGGCGGCGAGGCGTATGCGGTCGAGCGTGGTGGAGCCTATGCCGCGAGACGGCAGGTTGATGATGCGCATGAGCGACTCGTCGTCGTAGTTGTTGATTACGAGGCGCAGGTAGGCCATGACGTTCTTGATTTCCTTTCGTCCGTAGAAGGATATGCCGGCATAGATGCGGTAGGGGATGTTCATCTTGCGCAGCGACTCCTCGATGGCGCGCGACTGCGTGTTGGTGCGGTAGAGCACGGCGAAGTCTCTGTACTCCATGTCCTGCCCGATGTGCGCTTCGAGGATGCTGTGTGCCACGAGGCTGCCCTCCTCGCGTTCGTCGTTGGCGCAGAGGAGCTTGATGGGTGCGCCTTGGCCGTTGTCGGTCCATATCTCCTTGGGTATCTGCTCCACGTTGTTGGAGATTATGGAGTTGGCGGCGCGGACTATGTTCTGGGTGGAGCGGTAGTTCTGCTCAAGCTTGAAGAGGTGCAGCTGCGGGTAGTCGCGCTTGAAGTTGAAGATGTTCTGTATGTTGGCGCCGCGGAAGGCGTAGATGCTCTGTGCGTCGTCGCCCACCACGCAGATGTTCTGGTGGCGTGCGGCAAGTTTCTTGACGATGAGGTACTGTGCAAAGTTGGTGTCCTGGTACTCGTCGACCATGATATACCTGAAGCGGTTCTGGTACTTGATGAGTGCGTCGGGGAAGTCGCGGAGCAGCACGTTCATGTTGAACAGCAGGTCGTCGAAGTCCATGGCCATGGCGTTGCGCAGGCGCTGGTTGTACATCTTGTAGATGTTGCCTATATGCGGCTTGCGCGAATCCTGGTCGACCTGCTGTATCTCGGGGTTCTTCATGTAATCCTCGGGCGATATGAGGCTGCTCTTGGCCATCGATATGCGGCCCAGCACGTAGTTGGCCGAATAGGCTTTGGGGTCGAGGTTGAGCTGCTTCACTATATGCTTTATAGCCGATTTACTGTCGTCGGTGTCGTAGATGGTGAAGGTGCGGATGTAGCCCAGCTTGTCGGCCTCGGCCCGCAGCACACGGGCGAAGATGGAGTGGAAGGTGCCCATCCAGAGGTTGCGTGCCTCGGGGCCCACCAGCTTCATGATGCGCTCCTTCATCTCGGCAGCAGCCTTGTTGGTAAAGGTGAGCGCCAGGATGTTGAAGGGGTCGACCCCCTGCGCAATGAGGTGGGCGATGCGGTAGGTGAGGGTGCGCGTCTTGCCCGAGCCTGCGCCCGCTATAATCATGACGGGTCCTTCGGTGCAGGCTGCCGCGTCGCGCTGGGCATCGTTGAGTTGGTTTAATATATCGTCGTTCATAGAATTGTTTATCCGTTAATCAGTTGGTGCGTCAGTTCACAGAGATTCTATAGTCACTGTGCGCAGCTTGGCGATGGCGTCGTACACCTTGACGCTCAGCGACTGCCTGACCCAGATGTCGAGGCGGCACTGCATGTCGAACACTTGGTTCTCGAACGAGAGGCCGTTCTCTTTCAGTATGCGCATGACGTCGTTCATCTGCTCGTAGCCGAAGTGTAGGCGGTAGCCCACGTCGACGGTCTTTTCGATTACGGTGGTATGGTCGAGCGCGTCGCGCGTGGCGCTGCGGTAGGCGTTGATGAGGCCCGAGGTGCCGAGGAGTATGCCGCCGAAGTAGCGCACCACCACGACGAGTATGTCGGTAAGGTCGTGCGAGAGAAGCTGTCCGTAGATGGGCTTGCCTGCGGTGCCCGAGGGCTCGCCGTCGTCGTTGGCGCGCCAGGCGTCCTTGCGGGGACCGAGGATGTAGGCGTAGCAGTGATGGCGTGCGTCAAAGTACTCTTTCTTGATACGTTCGATATGTTGCCGCACCTCATCCTCGCTGCGCACGGGGTAGGCAAAGGCGAGGAACTTGCTGCCTTTGTCCTTGAACAACCCTTCCGACGGGGCGCTGATGGTATGGTAGGTGTCTTCGAACATGTGTATCTTATTTAACGAGTGAAGCGGCAAATTATTGCAGCGAGTTGATAAGAAAGATATCGTGTTGATGCTCGGTGGTTAAGCCGAGGTTAAAAGGCGGAGCCGTGTCGTGCCACAATGAAGCGGGGCTTGTCGCGGAAGTCGCGGTGCAGCGAGGCGGTATAGCCGTACTCTTTGAAGAGCTCCAGCGTAGGCTGTGGCAGGTTTTCGTTGATTTCCACCACTATGAAGCCGTCGGGAGACAGGCGTCGCAGCCCGAACCACGCTACGGCGCGGTAGAAGCAGAGCGGGTCGGCGTCGGGCACGAACAGAGCCGCGGCGGGCTCGTGGTCGGTCACGTTGCGCGACATCGCTGTGCGCTCGCTGTCGCACACATACGGAGGGTTGGAGACTATGAGGTCGAAGTCTCCACCCACCATGCTGGCGGCCAGCTCTTCGTGGCGCAGCACGTCGTGGCGCTCAAACAGCACGTCTACGCCGTTGTTGGCGGCATTGGCGCGGGCCACGGCCAGGCAGTCGTTCGACAGGTCTACACCCACAACGGTGGCATCGGCACAGGCCTTGGCCAGAGCCACGGCGATGCATCCGCTGCCGGTGCAGAGGTCGATGATGCGCGGCGGCTTGCCGGTGGCGCACAGTGCACTCCCGGTGAGGCTGCCGTCGACGATGCCCTGCACCATCTCCTCGGTCTCGGGGCGTGGCACAAGGACGCGTTCGTCGACCTGGATGCGGCACCCTGCGAAATAGCTGTAGCCTACGATGTATTGCACAGGGCGCCAGCGCCGTAACTCCTCGGCGGCATGGTGCAGCTTGAGCAGCACCGACTGGTTGACGGTGCCCGAACGGTGCAGCAGGTACTGCGTGTTGTCCCAGCCTAGGAAGGCCTCGAAGAGGCACCGCAGCATTGCCGCCACCTCGCGCTCGCCGTATTGCTGGTCCAACATGGCGTGGTAGTAGCGTTCAACGTCGCGTACCTTGTTGCTGGCAAAGCCTATGGCGGTGGTGTTCATCGGTCTTTTCTCCCAAAGTCGGCCGGTATCTCGCCCCACAGCTCTGTGCGCCATTTAAGTATGGGGGTGTTGTAGCTGTTGCTGTGCAGCCAAGCCTCGGCGCGGTGTATGATGTTGTATAGGTCGGCAGTCTTGTCGTTGTAGGGCAGCTTGGTGCGGCATTCCTTGCGTTCCACCCACTGCATGGCATTCACCGAGTCGGTGTAGAGCGGCAGGTTGAGGTTGTGCTTCTTCATGTAGGCCAAACCGTGCACAATGCCAAGGAATTCGCCGATGTTGTTAGTCCCCATGGGGTGGCTGAAATGGAACAGTTCGGTGCCGGTGTACACATACACTCCGCGGTACTCCATTACACCGGGGTTGCCGCTGCAGGCGGCATCGGTGGCGATGGCGTTGAGCTCGGGGCGCGGCATGTCGGGGTTTGCTGCCAGGATGGCGTCCAAACGTGTCTCACATGACAGCTCTGGCTCGCTGTCGGCCAAGGGAGGACCGGCCTTGAATGCAGCCTCGGCCTCGGCCATCGTCTTGTATGATTTGTAGCGTGCGGCTGCCACCCCTTTGACCTGCGCCTGACACTCGTCCCAACTGGTGTATATGCCGGGTTTCAGCCCCTGCCATACCACGTAATATTTCTGTTTGCTCGCCATAGATTTACTTTATCAGATGTATCCCGAAGGCTCTATCGCCTAATTTTAAATGCAATACGCGATGAAGGCATAGGGATTAAACATACACAAAGATACGATTTTATTTGCTGTCGGTGGAAAAATCTTTCATTCACACAAATGTTTGAAGAAAAAATCATATCTTTGCACTCGATTATGGAGGCAGTACCATTCATAGGCATCGACAGGCATCGTATTGGCAGTGACGGTGTTGGCGTTACCACGCTGGCAGCGTTCCATGGCTGCGGTCTGCGTTGCCGCTACTGCCTGAACAGCCGTTGCCTTGAGTCGTCGGAGGACTTGCCGCGCTACACGCCGCAACAGTTATACGACCATGTGGGCGTGGATAACCTCTACTTCATCGCCACGGGCGGCGGTGTATGCTTCGGCGGCGGCGAGCCGTTGCTGCACGCTGACTTCATAACAGAGTTCAAGCGGCTGTGCGGCAAGAGTTGGAACCTTACCGCCGAGACGGCGCTACAGGTGCCGCGCACGGCTGTGGAGGCCGTTGCCGAGGTGGTGGGCGACTTCATCGTCGACATCAAGGAGAGCGACCCCGAGGCGTACCGCTCGTACACCGGCGGCGACGCCAACAGGGCATGGGACAACCTCGAGCTGCTGCTGTCGCTCGTAGGCACTGAGCACGTCACCGTACGCGTTCCCCTCATCCCGCAGTACAACGACGCGGCGGCCACCGACCGTACCGCTGCGCGCCTCGCCGTTATGGGCGTATCACGCATCGACCGCTTCACCTATCATACAATAAATAACCGATAACGCCGTTAATGTAGTATGACCCGAGGGAAGAATATATGCAACCGCTTGAAGGCGCTCCGCAAGAGCATCGCCGAAGAGAACGGCATACCTTTGGCTACGGAAGAGTGTACCTATAAAGGCGAGTGCCGTGGCACATGCCCGCGCTGCGAGGCCGAGGTGCGGTATCTTGAGAACGCCCTTGCCGACCGTCTGCGGGTGGGCAAGGCAGCCACCGTTGCCGGGCTTGCACTGGGCCTGACCTCTTGCGGCGGTCCATCGGCAGTACAAGGCGGCGATACCGTGCTCACTGTCGACAGTGCCATGGCCGATACCAATGCTGTACGCGAAGCTGATAGCTCCGAGTCGCCGTGGCGCGAGCAGGATGACCTGTTGGACATTGTCTGTGGCGACATCTATGTAATTGACACCAATGCCATGCCAGACCTCAGCGGTATCATCGCCCGCCCAGATGTCGAGGCCGAATTCCCAGGCGGCAGCGCCGCTCTCGACAAGTTCCTCATAGACAATATTCAATATCCACAGCAGGCTTTGGAGAACGGTATCGGTGGCAAGGTGATTGTGTATTTCCTCGTCGACACCGACGGCACCATAAAGAATCCCTACATCATGCGTGACATCGGAGGGGGCTGCGGCAAGGAGGCACTGCGCGTAGTGCGTATGATGCCACGATGGATTCCCGGCAAAATGGGCGGCAAAGCGGTGAGCATGGCGGTAACCTTGCCCGTCATCTTTGACATTCCCGAGTGATTCCCATGTCAGCGATACATGTGGTGGGCTCTTGGGCGACGTTGTTCCCATTCGGTCGCGACGGCTACCCATTCTCCTTATTGGAGATTTGGTGCGTTTGTTTTGCCCACTTTTCATGATAATTTGGCTATATCGTCAGTTATTCGTATCTTTGCATTTCCTTTTTATATATATGCCTCTAATTAATAAACTATTATCTCTCTTTAAATCAAGAGGAAACAGCGAAGATGTCATGAAATACCTTATCGTTGGTTTGGGCAATATCGGCGAAGAATATGAGGGGACGCGCCACAACATCGGCTTCATGGCTGCCGATGCTCTCTTGAAGAAGGTCGACAGTGCGGCATCGTTCAAGCTGGAGCGTCACGCCTACAAGACAGAGCTGCGCTACAAGGGTCGTATACTTGTGGTTATCAAGCCTACCACTTATATGAACCTTAGCGGCAAGGCTGTGCGCTATTGGATGACTACAGAGAAGGTTCCGTTGCAGAATGTGCTTGTGTTTGTTGACGATATAGCTCTGCCTGTGGGAGCGTTGAGGATGAAGAAGCAGGGTTCGCACGGTGGTCACAACGGCCTCGCCGACATCGAGGCAGTGCTTGGCACGGCCAACTACTGCCGCCTGCGCATAGGCGTTGGCGACAATTTCTCACGTGGGCATCAGATAGACTATGTGCTGGGACGCTTCACGAGCGACGAGATGGCTATAGTGCAGCCGCGTGTGGAGGCAGCTGCCAATGCGGCGCTGGCTTTCTGCACCGTGGGTCCCGACAGGGCTATGAATATGTTTAACGGTAATGTGGCTACCGCCTGAGGCCGCAATAGGGATATGGCGCATCTGTTGATTGACATAGGGAACACCTCGACCAAAGTGGCTGTGAGCCGCAACGGCAGGCTGTGTCATAGACAGAAGTGCACAGAACTCACGGATGAGATACTTAAACCACTGTTGGACGGATACGACATATCGTGTGTCGGTGTGTCGGTTGTTGGCGATGCCTCACGGTTGGTCGGTCTGCCTGTCAGTCTGCCATGCTTGCGCGTGAGTTCCGGCATAAAGCTGCCGTTTACAATAGCATACGACTCGCCGCAAACGTTGGGGGCCGACCGTCTGGCGGCCTCAGTGGCGGCATACGCCCTGGGTGGCGGTGGGGCGTGCCTCGTTATAGACGCGGGCACGTGCATCACCATTGACTACATCGACGGCGGCGCATGCTACAGGGGTGGCGCCATACTGCCGGGTATGGACATGAAATTTAGGGCTCTGCATAATTTTACGGCCAACCTGCCGTTATTAGATATAGAAACATTGTCGGAAGCTAGTGATATGCCATCGTCAGTCTCTATATTGGGCGGTTCGACACGCGACTCCATAAGGGTGGGCGTGATAGATGCCACGGTATTGGCGTTGCAGGGCTTTTTGGACCGCTACAAGGCTATGGAACCCTCGCTGCGGTTGTTCCTCACAGGGGGCGCGGCCCCGTGGCTGGAGAACGCCTTGGACACGGAGGTATGCCACGAGCCCGACTTGGTGCTTATCGGCATAGACAAATGTTTGGAAGATAATTGTAAGTTTTAAGTTATTAGTTCTAAGTTTTAATTGGCTGAAGCATTTTTTAGTTATTAGTTAAACAAAAATACGATTAAGTAGGTGAAGAAGATACAGTTTTTTATATGCTTGTCGTTGCTCCTTGCACTGTTGCCGGCGGCTCGGGGACAGAACGGCATCAATATGCCTTATTCGCAGTTCGGCGTGGGCTTGAGCAACAGGCCCTACAACATGCCATTTGCCTCGATGGCAGGTGGCACAGCCATAGCGGCGTGGGGCAACAATTTCATAAATCCGTTTAACCCGGCTTCGTATGCGGCTGTGCAGAGGAACAGTTTCGTTTTCGACATGGGCATGCTGGTGGACATGAACCGTATCAGTACCCCAACGGGCTCATTCTTCGACGCTGATGCCAACATCGGATACCTCGCCTTTGCCTTCCCGCTGTGCAAGTGGTGGAAGACGTCGTTCGGTCTTATGCCGTACAGCGACGTGAACTACGAGGCGGTAGTAATGGACGAGGCCGACGCTGTTAAGACCCGCTACGAGGGTACGGGCGCGGTGAATCAGTTCTTCTGGGGTCATGCCTTCAACATTATCGGCTCGCCGCAGACTGACAAGCCTGCGCTGATGGCTGGCTTTAACATCAATTACTTGATGGGTAGCGTAGTGAGGGGCATAACCTACGACTTCCAAGGCGACGACTCGACGTACTGTATCGACTCGCGCCGCGAGAAGACCACGCGTGTGAGCAACTTCACCTTCGACCTGGGCCTGCAATACGGGCAGCCGCTGAAGAAGGGCTACCGCCTGGCGGCTGGCGTTGTGTGCAAGACTCCTCATGCCATGCAGGTGCGCGACGTGGCATCGGTTTACACCTTTGTATCGCATTCGGGTACGGAATACATGCGCGACACCATCTTCCCGACCTCGGGCAGCAACGAGTACCGCAGCACACTGGCCCAGCCATTGGCCCTTGGCGTGGGTCTCTCGCTACAGCGCGACAACCACTGGCGGCTCAACCTCGACATGGAATGGGCTGAGTGGCACGGCCTGAAGTATACCGAGAACCTTGACTACAACATCTTCGGTCAGAGTGCGCTGCAATACGACAGCTACAGCCGTTACGCCTTGGGCGCACAGTGGCTCGGCGACAAGGGTGCCTCCAAGTATTTCAGGCGCATCAGCTTCAGCACGGGTGTGCACTACGAGCAGGGCATGATGTACCTCTCGATAGACGACAAGCCTGTCAACCAGGCGGGCATCGGCTGCGGTGCCTCTCTGCCCATGCGCAAAGGCCGCTCGGCGCTCAACATAGCGCTGGGCTACAACCGCTACGGCAGCAGCGACCTGCTTGCTAACAGCTGCTTCACAGTCTCCTTGAGCATAGCCTCGTGCGAGTCGTGGTTTGTAAAAAGAAAATATGACTAATTAAATAACAAAAACAACAATTTACAACAATGAAGAATCTAAAAATTGCATTTGTGTCGATGGCGCTCCTTGCCTCGGGCTTGGCGGCCAACGCTCAGAAGTACGGTAAAACCCCGGAAGACAGCGTTCGTTGTATCACCAATATCTCACTGTACACTGAGTTCTACAAGCAGAAGAACTATGCCGACGCCTACACCCCATGGTGCGAGACCCTCAAGACATGCCCGGCCAGTAGCAAGAACCTCTACATCCGTGGCGTAACCATCATGAAGTACATGATTAACAACGCCAAGACTCAGGCCGAGCGCGATACTCTGATTGCCGAGCTTATGCAGATGTATGACCTGCGCATAGCCAACTTCGGCGAGGCCGGCGAGAACACCGCCAAGAAGGCCATGGACCTGGAGGTGTTTACCCGCGACGCGGGCGTTAAGGACTACTACCCGATATATGCCGAGGCGGTGCGCCTGGGCGGCGAGCGGCTTGACGCGGCTTATGTAACCAAGTATTTCGAGGCCACGGTGAAGTATGTCAAGGCTGGTTATGCCGAGCCTTCGCTGGTGGTTGACAACTACGACTTGGCAAGCGACCTGCTTGACAAGCAGTACCGCGCCAACCGCGAGGACAGCGCCAAGGCTGCCACCATTGCCCGCTACATATCGAGCGTGGAGGCCGCTTTCTCGCCCTACGCCTCGTGCGAGCAGCTTGTGAGCATATACACCAAGAAGTTTGAGGCCAGTCCCAACGACGTGGCTCTGCTCACCAAGATTACCACCATCATGCGCAAGAAGAAATGCATGAGCGAAGAGCTCTTCTTCAAGGCCACCCAGAACCTCCATGCCTTGCAGCCTTCGCCCTCGACGGCTCTCCTCATGGGTCAGATGTGCGTCAACAACCAACAGTACTCGAAGGCTGTAGAGTACCTCAACGAAGCCGCCAAGGGTCTCACCGAGCCCGACGACCTCTATAGCACTTATCTCGCCATCGGCATGGCCAACTCGGCCCAGCGCAGCTACGGCGCTGCACGGGCGGCCTACAACAAGGCAGCAGAGCTCGACCCGACCAAGGGTGACCCGCTGTTCCGCATAGCTCAGCTGTACGGACAGAGCGCCGGTATGGTGGACGACGGCATGAGCGGCCGCTCGGTGTACTGGGTGGCTGTGGACCAGGCCCGCCGTGCCCTCGCCGTCGATAACAGCGAGGAGTTTGCCGCCACGGTCAACAAGTTTATCTCGACCTGTTCGCAGCATTTCCCCAAGCAGGCCGACGCCTTCATGCTCAACCTGCTCGACGGCAACAGCTACACCGTGGGCGGCTGGATTGGCGTGTCGACCACCGTGCGTACCCGCAAGTAATAGCACATAAAGCCCTTAGCCCCGGACGATGCCCTTGCGCCGCCTTTGTTGTTTGCTGTCAGTGGCTTTGCTATGCTCTTCATGTGTCAACGACATGGAGAAGATACGCTTTTTCGACAGGCAGACGCTTCCTAACCAGTCGGTAAGAGGTGCGCATGTGGTGCGCAGCGTGAGCGGCGACCTTCAGCTGCTGCTCGACGCTCCGCAGATAGATGTCTTTCAGCATCCCGAGGCCAAGACGGTGTATCCCAAGGGTTTCTCCATGAGGTTCTTTGCCCACGACGGCACCAAGACGGCCACCGTATCGGCCCGCTACGGCATCTCGTACGACTCCAAGCAGATTATGGAGGCGCGCGACAGTGTGGTCATCATCGACCATCGCACCGGCGACACGGTATACCTTTGCAGCCTCGTGTGGAACTCGCTCGAAGAGCGTATCTATTCCAACGACTCCATACGCTCGGTCAACGGTCGTCGCGTCACCTATGGCGACGGGTTCGAGTCGGACGAGAACTTCACCAACCCTCAAATACTTCATCAGCGTGGCACTATTGAGTGGAATGAATAGCGGTTGGTCGCGGTCGAGCGGGAGCAACAGCCAGTCCCAGCAGCGCAGGGGGCTACTATGGCTGGCACTCCTCGTCTTCCTGACGGTGTCGGCTTTCATCCTATTCCCCAGGGGGGTGTCGCACCGCCCACCTGTGGCCGACTCGCTGTCGCGTGCCGTGGCCATGGCTGTGGTTGATTCCGCGCAGGCTACGCGCCGCCACTACAGCCGCACTTACAGCAGGCCGGGCTATGCCGAGGCCAGCGCTCATGCGGCCACGGCACTGCCTCCTGTGAAGCAGGAGAGGCGTTGCTTCTACCTCGAAGTGAACAGTGCCGACACCCTCGACTGGCAGCAGCTTTATGGCATCGGGCACACCTTCTCGAACCGCATAGTCAGCTATCGCCAACGCCTTGGCGGCTTCTATGCTCTTGAGCAGCTGCGCGAGGTTTATGGCATCACCGACTCGTTATATCTCTCCATACTCCCGCATCTAAGGCTCGACACCACGCTAATCAGGCCGCTGAAGATCAACACGGCTACTATCGACTCGCTCAAGCGGCATCCCTACCTCGATTACTACCAGGCCAAGGCCATCGTGCGCTACCGCGAGCGTTACGGTGCTTACGGCTCTGCCGACGACCTGCTGCAGGTCAACCTTATCGACCAGTCTACTTTGAATAAAATCAAACCTTATCTGTCATTTTAAGAATCAGTTTATGAAATTTAAAGCAAGTGAAGTGGCGCGTATGCTCGGCGGCGCCGTCGACGGCAACCCCGACATCTCCGTGTGGCAGCTCTGCAAGATAGAGGAAGGGCAGGAGGGAGGTATCTCGTTCCTGGCCAACCCCAAGTACACGAACTACCTCTATTCCACCAAGGCTTCGGTGGTCATCGTGGCGCGCGACTTCACACCCGAACACCCTGTAGCGGCTACGCTCATCAGGGTGGACAACCCTTATGTGGCTTTCGCCTCGCTACTCAAGGCTTACAACGAGCTGCAGCTTGACAAGCACGGCATATCGCCTGCTGCCTTTATCGAGGCTGACAGTGCCGTGCCCGATGACTGCTACGTGGGTCCCTCGGCTTACATCGGCCATAACGTCAAGCTCGGCTACAACGTCAAGGTATACCCGCAGGTATATATCGGCGACAACTGCACCGTGGGCGACAATACCACCCTCTTTGCCGGTGTGAAGCTTTACAGTTTTGCCCAGGTTGGCTGCAACTGCATCATCCATGCCGGTGCCGTGCTTGGAGCCGACGGCTTCGGCTTTGCCCCCAAGCCCGACGGCAGCTACGACAAGATTGACCAGATTGGCACCGTCATACTCGAGGACGATGTGGAGATAGGTGCCAACACTTGCATCGACCGTGCAACCATGGGCGCCACGGTGATTCGCAAGGGCACCAAGCTTGACAATCTGTGTCAGATTGCCCACAACGTGGTGGTGGGTTCCAACACAGTCATGGCGGCGCAGAGCGGCGTGGCAGGCTCCTCCAAGGTGGGCAACAACTGCGTGGTGGCCGGACAGGTGGGTATAGTTGGACACATAGAGATTGGCGACCGCGTTACCCTCGGTGCTCAGTCGGGCGTGACGCACTCGGTGAAGGACGACACCATAATGCTTGGCACCCCGGCCAACGAGGCGCACCGCCAGCGTAAGATATGGGCTCATGAGCGCCACCTCGACGACATAGTACGCCGGCTCGACCTACTTGAACAACGTCTTGCTTCCATTCATAACGCTGAATGAAGGCATCGCGCATACTGCTCTTCTTTGCCGCCGTAGTCCTCTGCTTGGCTATGGTGGCGTGGTTATTCCCTGCCGAAGGGGTGCGCGTGGGCAACACCACACTGCGTTTCCCTTCGTTGCATAGAATCTTTGCAGGGCCGGAGCCGGAGGTAAACCTCGACTCCATCAACGCTGCCGAGGAGGAACGCCAGCGTCAGCTGGCCATGTTCAACGACTCGGTGGATTACTACAGCGCACTGCTTCTCGAAGGCCCTTCGCGCTTCTGGTTTCCCGATGGCGACAGCACATTCTTCGACACGCTCTTCCGGCTGCTCGACACGGCAGCTCCATCGGGCAGGGTGGTGCGTATAATGCACTATGGCGACTCGCAGATCGAGATGGACCGCATGACCAACCGCCTGCGTGCTGCCATGCAGCGCACCTTCGGTGGCTCGGGCGCCGGCATGCTGCCTATACTTCAGGGCATGTACTGCCCGGCCGTGAACCAGCACACGCGCGGCGACCTGGCTCTGCGTATATGCTACGGCGACAGCCTCGAGCTGCGTGCCAACGGCAACTACGGCCCTATGATGCGTTGCTTCCATTTGAGCGGCAACGCCTCGTGCTCGGTGAGCAAATCATCGCACCCTGCGCCCGACGAGCTTGTGGGCTCGTTCTCGCGGGTGCGGCTGCTGGTCAACAGCTTCGAGGGCCTTACGGCGACACTGACGATAAAGAAAACGGCCTATTCCGAGTTGCGGCAAGCGGAGCAGCCGGGCGTGCAGATGTTCGAGTGGCGGCTGGACTCGGCGGTTACAGGTGCCTCGCTTTCCCTCGCGGGCAATGCCGATATATACGGCTTATTGCTTGACGACTCGTGCGGCGTGGCTGTCGACAACATAGCCATGCGTGGCTGCTCCGGGCAGCAGTTCTCGATGGTCAACCGTGGACAGCTTCGCGACTCCTATTCTCACCTCGACGTAGGTTTGATAATCATGCAGTTCGGCGGCAATTCGGTGCCATATATCCGCACGAAGGAGAGCCTTGAGACTTATTGCATCAGTCTTGGCCGTCAAATAGACCTCCTTCACGAGCTCTGCCCTCAGGCCACGATACTTTTCGTAGGTCCGTCGGACATGAGCACCACCTCGGGGGGCGACTGGTGCACATACGTTTACCTGCCCGACATTATTGATGGCCTCCGCGAGACGGCCAACAGCCACGGCGCGGCCTATTGGAGCATATATCACGCTATGGGTGGCCGCAATTCGATGGTGGCATGGTACAACGCCTCCCTTGCTGGTGCCGATCATCTGCACTTCACCCCCAAGGGTGCCGACCAGATGGGCAACCAGCTTGCCGATGCCCTCCTCAACGCTTACCGCTTCTATCGTTTCCGTAATAACCAATGAAATACCTGTTATCCATATTACTGTTGTGCTGCATGGCCTCTGTAAACGCCCAGCCCAAGGCAGCCTCGGTAGTGCCGCCTCTTAGGCCAATAGACAGCTCTTATTCTTTTATACGCTACAAGGCTGACACCCTGTACCATGCCTCTTCGCACGCTGCCGCCGACCGCTTCTTCGAGAAGTGGCGCCGTGTGGCCACAACTCATCAGGGTCATCTCAGCATAGTGCAGATAGGCGGCTCGCATGTGCAGGCGGGAACGCTGCCCCACCGCGTGCGCTGCAATATCCTCAGGGCCTATCCCGACTTGGTATCGGACCGTGGGATGGTGTTCCCCTATTCGGCTGCCCGCAAGTGCAACAACCCCGTCGACTACGGCGTGCATCGCACTCATCCTTTGCAGCTAACACGTAACGTCTACAAGGAGCACGATGTTCCACTCGGCCTCTGCGGCATAGCTGTCACGGCGCGCGACTCGATGGCCGCCATCGCCATCGTCAGCCGCGACACGGCATGCCCTTTCGCCTCCTCCAAGGTGGTGCTCTTCGGCCATTCCGAACAGAACGTCATCCCCCGCTTGGGCTTGGCTGATCGCGAGGTATTCCCCTCGTATGTCGACACGCGCAACCGCCGTTTTGTCTTCAACCTCCATGATGCCACCGACTCCTTCTGCATCATCCTGCCGTGCCGTGCGGGGCAGGCTTTCTCGCTAACGGGCGTCTACCTCGCCAACGGGCAGCAGGGCTTCTCCTACCATTCCATCGGGGTTAACGGCGCTGCGGTGCCCGACTACCTCAGGTGCCCGTACCTAACGAACGACATCAAGCTGCTGCGCCCCGACCTGGTGGTGTTTGGCATAGGCATCAACGATGCCCACGGCGCGGACTTCGACACGGCGGTATTTCGCCGCAACTACTTGCAACTTGTGGACAGCATACGCTCGGTGGCTCCAGACTGCTGCTTTCTCTTTATAACCAACAACGACTCGTTCCGCCGCAGCGGGCGCCGTTCCTACATGGTCAACAACAACGGCCCGCTTGTGCGCGAGGTCTTCTACCGCCTTGCCGACGACACCGGTGGCCTATTATGGGACCAGTTCTACGTAATGGGCGGCCTCAAGTCAATGGACAAATGGCGGCTGGCCAAGCTGGCGCAGCACGACCGTGTGCACTTCACCCGTGCGGGCTACGAGCTTGTGGGCGACCTCTTCTCCAACGCCCTCTTCTCGGCCTTTGCCGACTACATCGCCACTCACCCATCCCCCAACGGCCAGTAACACGCACAGTTGCCCACCATGGACCTCTTCCTTTCCTATTTGGCTTCGCTCTTTGCCTTCGACTCCGACAGGCCGCTGCTCTTCACTCAGTTCAACTTCTGGGCTTTCTTCCTCCTTGTCTTTGTTCTTTTTGCTATCATCGTTGCACCGCGCCGCACCAACACGCCGCGCTCCGCACGTTGTCGCCGCCTTTTCCGCAACGGCTACCTTGCCCTCGTCAGCATCTTGTTCTATTATAAGACCTCCGGCCTCTTTGTGGTGCTGTTACTGCTTACGGCGCTCACGGGCTGGCTCCTTGGCATAGCCCTCGACCGCTGGCGCAGCGGCAATGCAGGCACTGAGGCGCCGCACTCCTCGGCAGGGCGCAAGGCGCTTGCCGCTTTGGGCATCTGCTTCAACCTCTTTGTGCTATGCTACTTCAAGTATGCCTATTTTTTTACTGACATATACAACACGGTATTCCACACCAACGTCGAGGTCGTCAACCTCTTTGCCCGTTGGGCCAACCATTTCACCTCCTCGCCGCGTTTCGACGCTGGCATCATACTCCTGCCAGTCGGCATCTCGTTCTTCACCTTCCAGAATATCAGCTACATTGTCGATGTCTATAAGGGTAAGGTACACCATGCCGCCAACCTCATCGACTTCGCCTTCTACACCACCTTCTTCCCGCAGCTGGTGGCGGGTCCTATCATCCGTGCCGACCAGTTTGTGCCGCAGCTCTACAAGCCGTTCTTCCTCTCGCGCAAGCAGTTCGGTATTGCCGTATTCTGGATTCTCAACGGTCTTGTGAAGAAGATAGTCCTCAGCGACTACCTCGCCGTGAACTTCGTCGACCGTGTCTTCGACAATCCCATGCTATTCACGCCTTTCGAGAACTTCTCGGCGCTGCTGGTCTACTCCCTGCAGGTCTATGCCGACTTCTCGGGCTACACCGACATAGCCATCGGCGTGGCCATGCTCATGGGCTTCTACCTCCCCACCAACTTCAACTCGCCCTACAAGGCCACCAACCCCGCGGGTTTCTGGAAACGTTGGCATATCTCGCTCAGCAACTGGCTTAAGGATTACCTCTACATCCCTCTTGGCGGCAACCGCCATGGCTCGTGGGCTTCGCGCATCATCCTCGCCGCCATCCTCCTCATCGTGGCTCTCATGGCCAACAACCGTTGGGTCTACCTCGCCGTCTCCTCACTCGCCGCCATCCTCATCCTCGTTTACCTTATCCTGCCGGCCCACCGCCGCACCTTTGACACCAACCTTAACAACATGGACACCATGCTGTTGGGCGGCCTGTGGCACGGCGCCAGCTTCAACTTCATCACATGGGGCGGTCTCAACGGTTTGGGCATATTGGTCTACAAGGTGTGGCGCACCATGCGCACGCTTCCGAGGATTGTCACCGTCGCCGTCGTTGCCCTCCTCTGCTGCGTGGCCGACGCAATATTCCCGTCGCCACTCCTCTCCATGCTATCCTTCGCTATGGTGGTGGTGGCCGTCGCCGTGACTTTGCTGTCGCTGCTGGGGCTGAAGGCCGGCGCACGGCGTGCCGCGTGGGTCAGGACGCTCACCATGGTGTGGAACACCCTTCTCACCTTCATGTTCATAAGCTTCACGAGGCTCTTCTTCCGGTCGGGCTCCAACCTCAACCCCGCCGAGGCCAACGAGGTGGCTTGGCGCACAGCCTCTCAGATGGTGCACCAGATAGGCAGCACGTGGAACCTCGCGCAGGTCCCCGCCGTGGTGTCCAACTATAGTGCCGTATTTATTCTCTTTGCCTTCGGCATGGCAGTGCATTGGCTGCCTGCGCGTTTCAAGCGCCGCTACAGGCTCTGGTTTGCATCCATGCCCTTGTGGCTCATGGCTGTGGTAACGGTCGCCGTGGTCTTCCTGCTCTATCAGTTCATCACCGCCGACCTGCAGCCCTTCATCTATTTCCAGTTCTAGATTATGTTATCGCCGATCTCGGCGATAACCGCCCCTCAAGAGGAGCGTTGCTCCCATCCGGTCGCGACTGCCGTCAGTTCGACACGTACAGCGTCCGTCCGTCGTAGTTGCAGTAGTATTGGTACAGGCAGCAACTTGTGGCGCTCCCAGTCAGCGGCTCTCCATTGCCGTAGGCGTTGAAGCGGCTATGGCACACGGGACATTCCAGCACCGTGCTGCCCCAGTCGTCCGACACCACAACGGCCGTCGTGTTGTCCTGCGGACAGGTGCGCTCGTAGGCGGCGAAGTCGTTTATGCCCATGCGCACCACTATAACGCCGCGGTGCCCGCCCACGAAGTATTCGTAGCCTCCCACGCTGTTAAGGTTCGAGTAGGCCGCGCTGTTGGGCTCCACATGGAACCGCGCGTCGCCTATCGACACCTGGCATCGTTCCTTCTTGTGGCATCCGGCAAGGCATAGCAACGCCATCGCCGCCGCCAGATATATGGCTGTATTCCTCATTTGCTGTATATTACCGCCATCACCACGCGGCCTACGGCTTCGAGAGTACCCTTGTCAACGGCCTCCAGGTCGTCCTTCACGGTGTGCCAATAGGGGTAGAAGCTGCAGTCCACGCTGTTCTGCACGATATCAACCATCGGTATGTTTATCAGTTGGTTAACATACAGGTGGTCGTCCAATATGGCGTCGGTCTTGGTGTCCACGAACATCTGACCGTAGCCCAGAGCCGTGGCAGCCTGCCACAGCTTGTCCATGGTGCCGCCCGCGTATTGCATAGACACCTGTTCTTTGGTGAACCGTGCCTTGTGGCATCCCACCATGTCGAGCAGTACGCCGTAGGTGGCGCTGTAGAAAGGTCTGTGCGGATGGCGTGCCCAGTACTGTGAGCCGAGGCACCAGCTCTCGTCGCGGTATTCGTCGGCCCATTCGGCAATGCCTTGGTCTTCAACGTCGAAGAAGATGAAGTCCACCCCGCAGTTAGGCCGTTGCTCCGCCATCGTGCGGGCCATCTCCATCAGCACCGCCACGCCGCTCGCCCCGTCGTTGGCGCCGGGCAGTGGCTTGCGCCAGTTAGTGCTGTCGGGGTCGTGGTCGGCCCACATGCGCGAGTCCCAGTGCGCCCCCAGCAGCACCCTGTCGGCTTTGCCGGGGTCCAGGCTCGCTATGATGTTCTTGCCCGTCACGTGCTGCCCCGTCCACAGCGTGGCGCCGAACTCCTGCACCACCACCGTGTCGCACCACTGCGCCATCTGCTCTGCAATCCATGCCGCGCATGCCGCGTGCGCCTTGCTTCCGGGCGTGCGGAAGCCGAAGGCCAGCTGCCGCGCCGCGTAGCTGTAGGCCGTGTCGCTGTCGAAGGCAGGCGTCTGCACCGCCGCGTAGTTCACCGTAGCGGTGGGCGTTGTACTATTATGTCCCTTGTCACCCCCGCACGAGGCGGCGACAAGAGACATAACTATCAAAGCTGCTGTAGCTAACCTTCTCATGATTTGATGCGCTCGGCATATTCGCCGGTGCGGGTGTCGACCTTAATGCGCTCGCCCTCTTCGATAAACAGAGGTACGCGCACCGTCACGCCAGGCTCCACCGTGGCGTCCTTCATGGCGTTGGTGGCGGTGTTGCCCTTGAAGCCAGGCTCAGTGTAGGTCACCACAGTCTCGATAAACGGAGGCAGTTCGCACATCAGCGGCGTCTCGGTGTCGGCGGCCACGGTGATTTCCACATACTGGTCGGGTTTGAGGAACTGCGGGGCGTTGATGATGCTCTCTTCGATGCCTATCTGCTCGTAAGTCTCTGTGTGCATGAACATGTGCAGGTCGCCCTCTTTGTACAGGTAGGTGTACGGACGGCGCTCCACGCGCACGATG
Organism: Bacteroidales bacterium; assembly: GCA_017962615.1. Classification (GTDB taxonomy): domain Bacteria; phylum Bacteroidota; class Bacteroidia; order Bacteroidales; family P3; genus Colimorpha. Next base: position 49,223 of record JAGCUZ010000053.1, read on the forward strand.
TCAATCTTGGCACCGCTCGGGAAGGTGTTCTCAAGCACGCGGCCCGTGCGCACGCTGCGCATCTTGGTGCGCACGAAGGCGGCGCCCTTGCCGGGTTTCACATGCAGAAACTCCACGATGGTGTAGATGTCGTTGTTGAAATTGATGCAAAGTCCGTTTTTAATGTCAGTGGTTGTTGCCATAATTACACTTCTGATTATTTTATTGATTAATAAGATTTTTCATTTGTCTGTTGTCGACGTTTCATCCTTGGTGGCCGACCCCTCCTTGCCGCGGTGTTCAGCCTTGGCCAGGGCGAGGGTGAGCTTCCGTAGGTCCTCCGTCAGTTCGTTGTTCTCGTTCTCCAGAGCCTGGGCGCGAGTGCGGAACATCAGGGCATACACAAACACTGCCAGCGTCAGCACCATCAGCGTCATATCGGCCTTCTTGGTCAGGAAATACACAGCCGTGGCACCCGCCAACAGCACGTAAGCCACCCATTTATAGATATTTATAGCAGTCTTACTATCCATAAGCCACAATAGGTTTAAAATGCAAATTTACAAAAAAACTTTTAATTGGCAAAACAATGTTTATCCACCATCGCCGAGCAGAGAGCATCCCGTTATCTTCGAGAGGGGGCGTTATCGCCGATCTCGGCGAGCATCTATGTCCTGCCGAGCAGTGTGCATCCTGTTATCGCCGCTGGCGGTGGGGCAGTATCGCCGAGATCGGCGATACCACCCCTCCCGTCCCCCCTCCCTTTTATTTATTGTATTCCTTAATTATATTATTCCCCCTTCCGTCCACTCCCCGATGCAAACAAATAGTACATTAAGAGAAGGTATATAGATGATAAGGAGTTGGTCCCACCAACTCCTTATCATCTATATACTTACGATTTACCAAAAATTAGTTAAAATCGGGGTGTTTTGCTGTTTTTTGAAGGGCATGGTTCTGTTGTATCGCAACCCCGTTTTTCGTGATGCCGTAATCCATCCACCAAAACATATTCGATAAGAGGTGTCGTTTTTCGGTGGTATCGATGTATTGTTTTATTGTCGTTTCATGGTCATGCCATACTGTTGTTATGTTGTCCCGAAACGGTATCGAAATGGGGCTCGGCCAAACCCTAAAAAAATCTTAAAACCCCGCTTGGAAGAAAAAATATTTTGCCGATAAAAAAAAATGTTGTATTTTTGCAGATTGAAACCATAATGTAAAAGAGCCTGATTTTGGAAGGCAAATATACATTAAATGGCTGTACAGCCGTTATTTGCGCGTTTTCGCATGGTGGTTATTTCGCCATGCGGGGTACGCAAAAAAGGCTGTCAAATTGAGTGTAGAATAAAAGAAAACGAAAAAATAAACAATAACTAATTACAAAAAAAGATGACAATGAAAAAGTATCTTTTAAGCGCGTTGTTCTCCGTAGCACTGCTTCTGCCTTGGGTCTCTCAGGCTCAGTGTGACAAGCTCTCGGACTATGTCACTCCCGCTGTGGCTACAGAGGCTTTCTCTTCAATCCGCACCACAGGCTCCTCTTGGACCACCAATGACTTGGTTGCCGGACTGTTCAAATTCACCATGCCGTTCGACATGTTCTTTGGTTCGCAGACTATCCATGCCGGCGACACCGTCTATGTGTCGAAGAACGGTTACCTCAGTTTCGGTGCGCAGCAGGCCACTTTCCCTGCCCCTATGTCAATTGCACCTATGGCTTACTTAGACGGCAATGGCTACGACGCCGCTCAGATGGCTATATATTATAAGTATGACGCCACCACCGAGGAGGTTATTGTAGAATGGCACAACGCCACCGTTGATACCCTCGAGTTTAACTTCCAGGTTAAGCTTCAGAAAACTGACAATATCGTTAAGTTCTGCTTTGGCGACATCACCGCTGCCACGGCGCGTTACAACTTTGTGCAGGGCATTGAGGTGAGTGCAGAGGAACTCATGGGCTGCACCGACAGCATCGCCTGGCCTGGCTACACCCGTAATGACAACGTCATCGAAACCCGTACGCTCACTAGCTACAATACCCTCCCCACCAACATGTGCTACACCTTCTCGCTCCGCTATCGCAGGCCTTGTGTTGCGCCCGCTACTGAAATTTGTGCCACTACAGCCAAGGCTAATTGGTCGCGCGTGAGCCCCGACAGCACGGTCATCTATTATCAGGTGTTTTATTCTGACGATACCACTGTTGTTAACGAACTTGCTGACTCGCTGAGCCGTCACGTGGCCGTCTCTTTCTATCCAACACTTCTTGCCAGCTTCAGTTCGGTGATGTCTGACTCCAACTCGGCCACACTGAGCACACTTGCTGCCGCCACCACATATTATTACACGGTGTACACCACCGACGGTGCTGGCAATGGTTACTTGAGCGACATCGTTTCGTTCACCACCAACCTCGACACTATGGCTCGCGACACCGTCCACGCCTGTATGCAGTACCGCATGCCGTTCGCCGTGGTCATGAGCGACGGCAGCGTTGACACCAACGTGGTCCTCACCGCTACCGACACCACCACTTTCTGGACCGTGCGCATCGGCGGTATGGACTCCATACTCAACAGAGCCATCTTCGTTGAGGAGCCCAACTACATCACCACTCAGGCTATCCAGTGCGACACTTTCTGGTGGAACATTTGGTATAATGACACTTTGACGCCGGCTACCGTGACAACTACGGCTGTCGACCCCACTGCTGACACCTGCCTCATCTACACTGCCACCGTCGACCAGGCTTTCATCGTTCCCGACAGCACCCTTATGTTGGGTTGCGACCTCCGCATGCTTAACCTGGTTATTAACTACAAGGCTTTCGACACTGTGACGGCTGTTGCCTGCGAGACCTACAAATGGTTTATCGGCGGCGACTCCATCGACATGTACACCAACCCGCTTGCTAATGGCGACAGCAACATCTTTGTCTCCAACATCAATCACGGTACCACCACCGAGGGTTGCGACAGCGTCTACGCTCTCAACCTCCGTCTCTATGGCCTTGGCGCCAGCACTGACAGTGTAAAAGCTTGCGATGAGTTCACATGGATTGACGACAGCACCTACCTCGCCAGCACCACCACCCCGACCTTCACGGTTACAGGTACCAATGGCTGCGAGCACACTGTCACCCTCAACCTCACCCTCAACAACAGCTCCAAGGCTTATATCGCTCCCGTCACGGCTTGCGATCAGTATATATGGAAAGTGGCCCTCAAAGGCAAGACCACTCTGAATGTCGTCGTCGACACCTTCTACACCTCCGACACTGTCAGCTACACCTACACCGACAACAACGGTTGCGACAGTATCATCATGCTCCCCCTCACCATCAACTACAAGAACTTCGCCACCCTCGACACCACGGTGTGCAACAGCTTCAAGTGGGTCGGTGTTGACGGTCGTGTTTACACAAAAGATACCGTCATTGGCTACGACCTCAACAAGAAGTACAACGTCGGTACCAAGAAGAACGTGGATGGCTGCGACTCTATTTGTGGCTTGAACCTCCACGTGAAATACAGCACGAAGGACACCGTTTGGGATACCGCCTGCTCCAACTATGAGTGGCACATCGTCGGTACTCTCCACGATACCAATACTATCGATACTACTTTCACCTATACCAGAGGCAACAACGTCACTGACGTGGCCCAGGCCAGAAACTTCACCATCGACAACGCCGCTGGTTGCGACAGCATCATGACACTCAAGCTCTGGCTCAAGTCTGCCAAGACCGGAAGCGACACTGACACCGTCATAGCTTCCTGCTCGAGCGAGTATGTCTACAATGGTCAGCGTTATGCCGCCCCCACGGTCACCAATCTTACCGCTGGTACGGCCAACACTTATGTTATTAATGCTTTTGCCGGCACTGCCGTTAATGGTTGCGACAGCACGAGCAAAGTGATTCTCTATGTTGGTAACCCCCTCTATCAGGCTGTCAACGCCACCGCTTGCGGTGAGTACACCTGGACCGCTGGCGACGGCAAGACCTACGCCCAGCTCGACGAGAACGCCCCGGCCAACGCAATCTACCGCAACATGACCGACGGCGACTATGTCTATGCCAACACCATCCCCACCTATACCTTCGCTGGCAGAAACAACAATGTTGATTCCGCCACCAAGAAGTTTGTCCCCGACACCGTCGTGTCACTCCACCTCAACTTCCAGACAGCTATCTATACTTACGATGCAGTGAGCCACCTCATGACTCGCGATACCCTCTTCCTTGGTCCTTCCTATTGGGTAATGAGCGACTATATGTCGGCTGAGACTGACACCACCTTCGAAGAGTCGGTCTTCTTTGGCAGCACTCCTCTCTACTGCGACTCCATCGTCCGCTACACCATCGACCTCGTCTATAACTTCACCAAGGTTCCTCAGGTGATCTGCATGAGCGCATCGGGCTATCCTCTCAGCTGGACGGCTGGCGACACAACCCTCACCTACATGGTGCCCGCCAACGCCAACACCACTCGTGATACCAATTATATTGCCGACATACAGATACGCAATAGTGGCGATGATGCCAACGAGTGGGGCTATATCCTCGACATCACCCAGCTGAAGAACACCTACTCCACACAGTATGTGACGGCTTGCGGTACCTATACCTGGGCCGAGAACGACAGCGTTTACACCTACGATCCGGCTGCCACTTATCCTAAGAACCCGGCCGACTTCGTCACCCTCGTGGGCGACAACAACTGCGACAGCATCGTGGTCCTCGCTCTCACCCTCAACCCGCTCAATGAGTACACCGTCCAGAAGTGCGTCAACCGCTACATCTGGAACCTCAATGGCGTGAAAGACACCATCGACGCTGACTTCAGCAACAGCAATGTCTTCACCACCACCGTCAACCGTATTGACACCCTCAACGGCGACTGCCTGAGCCATGACCGCCTCGTGCTTACTCTCGTGAAGCCCGACACCGTTGTTGAGCGCATCTGCGCTGGCCCCTACACCTGGGATCGTACCGGTGCCACATACACCACCAGCCGCGTGGTCACCAAGGCTTACAACAGAAGTGCTATCTGCGACAGCGCCGTGGTTCTCGACCTCCGCATTGCTGACGGCCGTCCTACCTATGGCCGCATCGACCTCAACGAGTGCGAGGAGTACACCTGGATCATCGATGTTCCTAACGACTACACCATGACCACCTCCACTCCTTATACCTTCGGCACCTTCGACCACGACACCACCGTTGGTTACATGTTCGCCAACCCGCGCACGGGCTGCGACTCCATCCTTACCCTCAACCTCCATGTGAACGCAGGTTCCCAGGGTGTCGACAGCGTCATTGCTTGCGATGCTTACACCTGGGTTGACGGTCTCTACTACACCGAGAGCACCTCGACTCCGCGCTTCCGCTATGCCAACGCCAACAACGAAGGCTGCGACAGCATCGTCACCCTCGTCCTCACCATCAACTACAGCCAGACTCAGACTATCAATGACACCATCTGCGCAGGTAACAACTATACCGCTAACAACTTCAGCATCCTCGCCAGTGACTTGCCGAGCCAGGGTACCTATCGTGACAACCGCGTCATCGCCGGTGGTGCCACCAACGGCTGCGACATCGTTACCATACTCAACCTCCGCGTGAACCCGGTGACCACCTCGCTCGAGAATGTCAAGGCTTGCCAGAACTACACTTGGAATGGCATCACCTATACCACCGACGGTACCTACACCGTCCACGGCCAGAACGTCTATGGCTGCGACAGCACCGCCACCCTTGTCCTCGCCATCGGTCAGCCCAGCTCCTCCAGCCAGGAGTTCGAGGCCTGCGAGCAGATAACCTATCAGGGTGTCACCTACACGAACACCACCATCCTGGTGAACAACACCATCAACGAGTATGGCTGCGAGAACCGCGACACCATCCGTCTCATCGTCAACCAGCCCTCGCACAGCGAGCAGTGGGTCACCGAGTACGGTAGCTTCTACTGGTTCAACGGTACCACCTACACCACCAGCGGTACCTACAGCGCCACCCTCCCGGGTGCCGACATCCACGGCTGCGACTCCATCATCACCCTCTACCTCACCATCGTGAACGGTATCGAGGAGGCTGGCGACGCCGACATCCTCTCGCTCTATCCTAACCCCACCTATGGCAAGGTGACCATCAGCGCCGAGAACGTGCTGCGCGTCGAAGTGCTCGACATCGTGGGCCGTCGTGTTGCTACCTATGAGAACACCAACGTCCTCGACCTCACCAACCTCGCCGAAGGTGCCTACACTCTCCGCATCACCCTGCCCGATGGCATAGCCGTCCGCAAGGTCGTGAAGAAGTGACCCTGCCCGCGCGGCACGCAGCATAATGCGTCGCCGCCAGGCTATCAATAACCTTAGTTTCCCCTCGCCGGTCCCCCCCCAGGACCCCGCGAGGGGAAACTTCTTTTTCCCCGGCTTGCGGTGAGTATTGCTCTTCTATTTAAGTAAATCGCTGTGTATTAGTAGTTGCGCACGTCGGCATTACATTTTTTCTGACGAATGGCGGATATAATTATACATTTTTTCTGACATTCGTTTTTGACGCCATGACTTGTACCAGCAATGAGTGGTACGTTATGCTTGCTGTATGTTCGATTCACGCTACAGCTTGCATAGTGTGTATTCATTGTGTTGTTGGGGTGGCGCCGTAGGTGCCAGACAATGGTAACCAGCCAATTCATTGGCTGGAACAGAAATGGTACAAACAAATCAGCGTGCCTTTAGGTACGCGACCATGACGCAATAGCCCCCAGTATATTGTTATGTCGCGTACCTAAAGGCACGCATGGAAAATCATGCCATCAAACCAGCCAATGAATTGGCTGGCTATCTTTGTCATGCCACGCTGTGGCATTGACTACCGCACAAATTGTCATTTATTGTTCTGGTGTACCATGGCCTTTACATGTTGGTTTGCCCCGCATATAATCCATGCATTGCGGTGGCATGCCTCTGCCTTGCTATATTGGTTTGTCACGTGTGGTATTGTGCATAAATTGCGTTGGGTGGGCGGCGCCGTAGGTGCCGGACAATGGTAGCCAGCCAATTCATTGGCTGGAACAGAAACGGTACAAACAAATCAGCGTGCCTTTAGGTACGCGACCATGACGTAAAAGC
>JAGCUZ010000054.1 GCA_017962615.1 Bacteroidales bacterium
CGCAGCCTTGCCTTTGTGGTCAACATAGTTGCCGAGTATCGGGGTGATAGCCACAGCCAACAGCGGGAACACCGCGAATATCGTTTCGGCCGTTCCGCGCATGTAACCCATGTAGCAGTACACAACCAGTGCCACTACGGCCATTGCCATCAAGCCCAACTTCAAGCCTTTCTTCTTCGAGAAGTTGCTGGCGAAAGCGCACACGGCAACAACGAGCATGATAACATACTGCACAATCGTCACCGAGCCGTCGGCCCAGAACGAGCCTTCCGCTGCAGGATTCAGCGTCAGGTTGCACTGCAGCATGTTGACGGCGTATTTCTGGAAGGGGAATATAGCACTATAGTAGAGCACGCAGAGCAGAGCAACGAGCCAGAAGCCGAGGCTGGTGAATATCTTGCCAAGATCGCTGATTTTGAAGGGGTCGTCCTTCTCTTCGGCCTCGCCGGTCTGGCTGTCCAGTTTCTTGTCCATGAAGAAGTAGGTGATGAACATAATCAAAGCTATGCAAAGCAGCACCACGCCGAATTTCACGGCATTGTCAACATGCACCTCGCCGCCCAGCTTGGCAAAGAACGGACTGAATATCATGCAGGTGGCCACACCAAGACGGGCCAGAGCCATCTCAGAGCCCATTGCAAGGGCAGTCTCACGACCCTTGAACCACTTCACAATACCGCGGCTCACGGTGATACCCGCCATCTCGCATCCGCAACCAAAGAACATGAAGCCCAGGGCTGCCAGCTTAGCCGAAGCAGGCATACCCGCCGCAAAAGGCAGTATGGCGCCAATCACCGGCAATTCGCCGTTCCAGTTCAGGTGCGAGCCGAACCACTGCTCCAGCCCGGACCCTGCAAAGGCATCGCTGACGGCATAGAACTTCACAACACCTCCAAAGAGCATCACTGCTCCCGACAGTATAGCCGTGAACCTCACCCCCATCTTGTCGAGGATTATACCGGCAAAGATAAGGAAGAACACATACACATTCAGAAACACCTCGGCGCCCTGCATACGACCAAACGAGGCGCTGTCCCATCCGCGCGTGTCCTGCATCAGGTCCTTAATAGGCGACAAAATGTCCATGAAAACATAGCTGCAGAACATTGCCAGGGCAAGCAGCAGCAACGCAGTCCAGCGCATAGCTGCACTGTCTCTTAAAACTTTTACTTTTTCAGTCATTGTATATTAGAACTTTAGTTAATAATTATCATTTTTGGTTTGTCGTGCAAAAATACGACTTTTTCTTGTATTATTTAGAAAAAATATGCACTCTTGAAATAATATCTTGAACTTTCAGTTTTTTATCGTAAATTTGCAACATGAAAGCACTACTCCATCCCGACACGCTACAGTTCTTCAACGAACTAAATATCAGCAACAACAAAGATTGGTTTCTTGCCAACAAGGAACGGTGGGAGGCCATAAGGGCCAAGTTTGTCGACTTCACCGCCGAGGTGATAAAGGTGATGACCGAACTCGACCCGTCGCTCGGCAACATCACCCCGCAAAGCTGCCTGTACCGTATCAACCGCGACCTGCGGTTCACCCCCGACAAGCGGCCCTACAAAACACACATAGCCTTTTTCCTCCCCACCGGAGGCAACCGTCGTTGCGCCGTGCCGGGCTATTATATGCAGCTTGGCATAGAGGACTACGGTCTACACGGCAACTGCTCGCTGGGCGGCGGCATATTCATGCCAACTCCGCAGACACTCAACGCCATACGGCAGGAGATATTCTACAACACCGACGACTTCCTGGCAATCATCAACAACAAAGATTACAAGCGGTACTTCGGCAGCAAGTTCTTCACCACCAAGGTACTGTCTCGCCCACCCAAAGGCTATCCCGCCGACTGGCCGCATGTCAACCTACTTAAATACAAGGACTACTGCAGCATGCACGAGGTGCCACAAGAGTTGATTTTCGGCGAAGATATGCTGCCGCACGTTCTCGACGCCTTCCGCGCCACCGTCCCGCTCAACCTCTTCATCCAACGGGCCATGTACGGTCTATAAAGTGCTAAAAGCGATGATAAAGATACTTTGCACCGGCGACTGGCATATAGGCAATGTATTTCATGGCATTGACCGCACAGCCGAGCACCGACATTTCTTTGAATGGCTTGAGGGCATGCTGATTGAGCGGCAACCCGATGCGTTGCTGGTTGCAGGCGACGTGTTCGACAACAGCAACCCTTCGGCCGAGGCGCAGTCGTTGTATTATGGCTTCCTCGACCGCGCCACCCACGCTGTACAAGGGCTGCAGGTGGTGGTGACAAGTGGCAACCACGACTCTGGCAACCGGTTGGAGGCTCCGCGCCACCTGCTACTGCGCCACGGCGTGGAGGTGCGCGGAAGTCTGCGACGCTTGCGCAGCAACAGCACCGACAGCTCAGAAGCAACCGCCGAATACAACGACCTGCTCGTGCCGCTACACGACAAAGAAGGCCGTCCCGCCGCTGTGGTGGCCACCCTCCCCTACCTGAGGCTGGAGCAGACAGCAGGCGGCAACTACTCTGACGGTGTCCGCAAGGTTATGAAAGAGTTATGTACCATAGGGCGCGAACGCTACAAAGGGCTACCCCTAGTCATGATGGCGCATCTGTATGCCTCGGGCGCAGAGATAGCCGAAGGGTCGTCGGAACGCATAGTCGGCGGCCAGGAGCAGGTTGCTTTGGACTCATGGGAAGGGCATCCCGACTACTTCACCTGCGGCCACATACATAAACGCCAGCCCATCTGGGGCACCGATTGGGCACGCTATACGGGCAGCATACTTCCCATGTCGTTTGCCGAACGGGGCTACCGTCACGGTGTCGACCTCGTCAGCATAGGACAAGATGGAAAACCCGAAGTAGAATTCATCGAATACCATGTACAGCACCCGCTTGTAAGCCTTCCCTCCGACGGTGCCGCCGACGAGAGCACGCTGCTGCAACTCATCGCAGCGCTGCCATCCCGTTCTGAAGCAAAGCCCTCAGAACATTGCGTCTACCTCGAACTTAAACTCAAGTCAGACAACGTACAAGCTGAGGTTGTGCAAAAGCTGCACGACACCGTGGAGAGAAAAGACGCCATCATCTGCCGCATGGAGAAGGTGATGCCCGACATCGAGATTCGTTCAATGAACGGTGAGGAGGTGTTCAACACCGTCGACGCAATTATGAAAAGAGACCCAATGGACGCCCTCGAGGAATGCTTCGAGATAAAGAACGGCAAAGGCAGCCTCGGCGAACGCCGTCGCCAACTGCTTGAACAGGTAGTACGCGCCTGTGCCTCCGAGACTGCACAACAAGACGATGCAGACCCACCCCCACCCTCATCACCCGAAGACCATACGATATGATTAGATTCCTGCGCCTTGAGATAAAAAACCTGGCATCGCTGCAAGGCGATACACCGCATGTGATAGACTTCGAGAATGGTCCACTCGCCGAATGCCAGATATTCAGCATCGTCGGACCAACAGGAAGCGGCAAGTCGACGATACTCGACGCCATCTGCCTTGCCCTCTACGGCTCGGCACCACGCTATCCTTTGCGTAAAGGGCAGAAAGGGAAGATAAACATAATGGGCGAAAGCGACGAGGATGAGCGCAACCGGCTTGCACCCACCGACCCGCGCAACATTCTTACCAAAGGGCAACGCAACGGTTTCAGCAAACTCACCTTCACCGCCAACGACGGCGGCCTGTACCGTGCCGAATGGCACGTCTCGTTCAAACGCAAGCTGTACACCAAGCCTGCCACCATGCTCTATCGCATCGACAACGGCATCGAGCAGGAACGCGACTGGAACAGCCTGTCATTGATGCTTGGCATCGACTTCGACGAATTTCTGCGCACAGTGCTCATAGCCCAGGGCGGCTTTGCGGGATTCCTCAACGCCAAGGAGGACGAACGCTACCTGCTTCTCGAGAAACTGGTTGGCAACGGTAAAGCCTACCAACGTATTGCCGAACAGGTAGCCATAGAGCGCGAAAAGGCCGAGCTGAACTGCAACACACTGAAAGCACAATGCGCCGCTTACGAGAACGACATACTCGACGAAGAGACCAAAACCACGCTGCAACAGGAGATTGCCGCACTTGTAGATAGAGAAAAAGCAGTGGAGTCGAGGCGGGAGCAGGTTAAGAAATGCATGGATTGGTATCAACAGGAAGAGGCTCACATCAAGAACCTTCAGCTCTGCGAAGCAAAAGCTAGCGAGGCTCAACAGGCCATGGACAGCATGACCGCAGCAGCCTCTCGACTCCAACTGCACGACGACACCGGCGAAGCCGCCGAACTGCTCCGCAGCCATCGGTCGCGGCTCAAATACGCAACCGATCAGGAGCAAACCCTGAACTCTCTCCGAGTACAGCTGGAGCAGCAAAGCAACGAGGCGGTGCAAGCCACTGAAAAGCTCAACACCGCAACCGCCGAGGCCGCCAAAGCCACCGACACTCTCAACGCCATGATGCCGCATATACAGAAAGCACGCATCATAAAAGCTCAGATTGAGAACGATACCGCACAGCTGAAAGTGTTACAAAGCGAGCACGACAAGGCGGCGAAAGAGGCAAAAGAGGCCTGCGATGCATGTGAACGCAACCGAAAAGAATACCACCAGGCCGTGACCGATGAAGCCGAAGCCGCAAAACGGTACGACACCACAAAGCACGACTCTGCCGAACGGCAGAAAGCATTGTCTGAAAAACACCAGGCAGCCCAAGACGCTCTCACCGCAGCACGCAAGTTACTTGAAGGCTGCGACAGCAACAGTCTGCAACAAGCCTTCAACAACGCCGTAAACACTTGCAACGACATAGAAAAGGCCATACACACCGCCGAGTTAACCGAGCAGAAAAGAACGACCATCGAGCAGCAGGAAAAACGTGCCAAAATCCTCGAAGCAGACACCGCTGGCATCGTCCTCCGCCTCTCCGCCTTGCACCCTGATGTCCTCGAAAAAGAGGTATCACTGCTCAACGACACCTACACCCTCATGAACAGCGAGCAGTGGGCGCACCACCGCCACAACCTCAAAGAGGGCGAGGCCTGCCCACTATGCGGTGCCGACCATCACCCCTACGCCGCCGACTATCACTACAAGGAGGCCGCCGACAAACTGGGCGGGATGCTCAAAGAAAAACGCGAACATCTTGAGTCGCAACGCAAAGAGCAGCAAGACCTATCCACCCGCAAAGCCAACAACGACGGTGTCGCAAAAAATATACATTCATCTTTGGACACCCTGCGCAACGAACTGCAGCAACTCGAAAACGACTGGCTGAAGATTGCGCAGCGTCATCCCGAATGGGAACGCGACATTGCACAGCTAAAAGTCTTCCAAGCCTCTGCCCTCCAAGCCAAACAGGATGCCGGCCAGGCTATGAAGCGCTACAACGACGCCCTGCAGGAAGCCACCCACTGCCAACGTGCCGCCGATGCCGCCACTCAAGCCCTGCTCAACGGCGAGCGCAGTAACGCTGCCGCACTGCAGGACGCCGACAGCCACAGGCAGCTGTGCACAACACGTCGGGCCACCCTCGAAGTGGCAGCCAGCAGCCTACAGCAGCAATGCACCGAGAAGAAAGGCACACAGGACGAGGTCGCCACAAAACTCCGCAATGCGGCCGATAAGATTGCCGTACTTAAAGAGAGTGCCGACAAAGAGACTGGCGGCATTGACCCCGACGCATACGAAAACACCCTTCAGCAACGTTGCAAGGAGACTGTCGAGGCGGTGAACGGTCAAAAGGAACTTCTGGCCAAGCTCGCCGCCAGACACAGCGCCATAGAAGGCGAAATCAAAGCCACAACCGTCAACAAACGAAACGCCGAAGCCGAGGCCACCCGCCTGCTCACGCAACTCAAGCTATGGATATCAAGCTACAACAGCAGCCACCCGTCGCAAATATCCGTAGCAACTATTGAGGAACTTACCACCTCGCCCGACGACTGGAACGCAATACGCAACACCTTGCAGAAACGGCGCAACGACCTCACCGCGGCGCAAACCACCCTGCGTAACGAGAGAGAGTCCATCGCCAAGCATCAGGAGCAGAAACCCGCCGAAAGCCTCGAAGATCTCGAAGCCGAACGGCAACAGCTGGCACAGCAGAACTACCGCGACACATTGCTCGAGAAACAGGCTGTCATACGGCGGCACGAGAACGCCATGGCACAACTCGGCGGACTTGCCAAAGCCAAAGCCGAGGCCGACAGTCTGAAAGCCGACTGGGACGCCATATACAGCGCCATTGGTTTCCGCGAAGGCAAAGATCTGCGCAAGATAGCGCAGTGCTATACCCTGCGGTTCCTCGTCGAACTGGCCAACACCGAGATAGCCAAGTTCAACCGACGCTATGCGCTCGAACAGGTGAAGAACTCGCTCGGCATACGCGTCATCGACCACGATCGCTTCGATGAGCGGCGCGACACCACGTCGCTGTCGGGCGGCGAGACCTTTGTGGTCTCGCTGGGACTGGCACTAGGGTTGGCATCCCTGTCACCAGGTAACGCCGCTTTCGCCAACCTCTTCATCGACGAAGGCTTCGGAACCCTCGACCCTGAGAACCTCGCAACGGTAATAGCAGCACTCTCAGCCATGCAGTCGCACCACGGCAAGAAAGTGGGAGTCATCTCCCACACTGAGAGCATGTCGGAAGGCATACAGACTAAAATCCGCGTAATCAAAGACGGCAACACTGGCACCAGCCACATCGAGGTGGAATGACGGCTTTCTTGTCCGTCGTCTATCATATTTTATAACACCAGTTTTGTTTGTATCCGTTTATCATTCATCAGCTCATATAGATATGCGGGGCTTTGCACATACAGCTCTCCTTCTTCGTCCTGCAAGGCATCCATCAACGGAGATGTATAAACCTTTTCCATTGCCTGCTCTATACTACAACCCGTATCCTCCATCACATATTTCACCAACTCACTCAAAGCGTAATCTGTAAGGTACGTTGCTATTTGATGATGTGATGGCTGACTCATACGCTTTCCACATTTACCTTATGAATGTAACCAATAGCCCGTTCCGTTCCAAAGTAGTATTGCTGATCAAGATATTTATCTTGCAACAACTGTGCCGCCTGTTCCGGAGAATATATACCCTCGCGGTAGTTTGTCAATTGCAGCACAACGCCATCATTTGCAATCGGACCAATAACAATATCATAGTCATGAACAGGATCGGCATTCATTCTGTCACGATTGGCATCAACAAACAGGAACCACTCCACAGACGCCTTTTCCGGGAATCGCTTTATCTTTAAGTCCGACAGTAATGCTGTTTCATCAAAGTCGTAGGTTATCAGTGTCGCCGTTCCACCGAAAAGGCGAGCTCTTTTCTGCGCCATGCGTACTGCTGTCGTCCTGTCGGGTGTTGCATAGAATCCCTTGCCGAAATCCTTGTACCGCAAGCCTCTGGTCAGGTCTATATACTCAATGTCTGCATTTGTGCCGTGGTACAGTTTCATGCAAGCGACCCTCCGTTTTGTTGGCATACAACGAGCAAGTCATCTATGGTTTCATCCATCGACTGAAGGTGTTCCACATCGTAGAATTCTATAAGAAATGCCAGTCCTTTATGTGTATGCAGATAGTTGAAGGCAGCCTGCCTTGTAATCGCAAAGCGCTGTCCAAAAGCCTGCACAACAGCAGTCAGAAACGGTATCTCATACTTGCTCATAACTTATACTTTCGTTTTGCAAAATTACGATATTTTCACGACATGGCAAAAAGTTTTTCATCACACCACGTGTAATTCGAGAATTTTATGTAAATTTGCAAGACATGAAAGAATTGATATTTGCAACGAATAACAAGCATAAACTGCAAGAAGTCAGGGCAATGCTCGACGGGCTTGTAGTTGTCAAAAGCCTTGAGGATGCCGGACTGTCGGGCGAAATCGACGAAACTTCCAACACCCTGCAAGGCAACGCCCTGCAAAAAGCCCAGTGGGTGTGGGAGCGCACCCATGCCGACTGCTTTGCCGACGACACCGGCCTCGAGGTCGACGCCCTCGGCGGCGCCCCTGGCGTGTACAGCGCACGCTACGCCGGCGAACACTGCAGCTTCGACGACAACATCAACAAACTGCTTGCCGCTCTGCAAGGTACGGAGAACCGCAAGGCCGACTTCCGCACGGTGATATGCCTTATCGAGCAAGGCGTGCCGCGCTATTTCGAAGGCCGCGTGGACGGCACCATACTCACCGAACGCTATGGCACTGAAGGTTTTGGATACGACCCCGTGTTCATACCCGACCGCTTCGCCGTGAGCTTCGCCGAGATGCCGCCCGACGTCAAGAACATGATAAGCCACCGCGGCATGGCCGTGAAAGCCCTGACAGCCTATCTTAAGACACTCGTCTGAGGCCGTCCGTAGCACACAACAACAAAACCAAAGCACTGTAGCAAAGTGAAATACATCCAAGCCTATCCTTTGGACATACGCCTCATGGGCAACAACCCAGCCTCGTACATGCTCATGCTCGTCGAGCACGACGAGAACCGCTACGTGCCCATCCTCATCGGCGAGCAGGAGGCGCAAGGCATCATCATGGCCGCCGAAGGCCGCAAAGCCCGCCGTCCCATGCCGCACGACCTCTTGGTAGACCTCTGCGACCAGTTCGACATCAAGATAACCCGCATCACCATCGACCGCTTCGAGGAGGGCATCTTCTACGCTTCGATACACGCCAAAGACAGCTTCGCCGAGCACCGCATCGACAGCCGCACCAGCGACGCCGTGCTGCTCGCCATGAAGACCGACACGCCCATCCTCGTGGCCGAGTCGGTCCTCGAAGAGGCCGGCGTGTCGGTGGAACAGCTAACGCAGAACACCGACGACATGTCGCCCGAGCGCCAACGCGCCATGCTCGAAGACCTGCTGCGCGAAGCCGAGGAACGCGAAGACTACGAACGCGCCGCCGAGATACAGAAACAGCTCGACGACCTCAACAACGACAACTCCCAGTAACCCAGTACCTCTACCCCACCCTTTCGTTCCTTGAGCAAGATTAAGTCATACGTACTTCCAATAGCCATCGTGGCCGCTCTGCTGCTGCACAAATGGTGCGCCCGGCTCTGCTTCATGGTGCCCGCAATAATATTCAGCATCCTGCTGCTCAACTTCTCAGCCGTCAACGTCAAGCAGCTGAAAGTGAAAATCATCGACCTGTGGCTCATGCTTTTCCAACTGGTGGTGAGCATCGGGGGCTACGCGCTGCTGAGCCTGTGCGGAGCCGGTCAGGTGCTGGCCCACGGCGCACTGATAGCCGTGCTCTGCCCCGTGGCCGCTTCGGCACCCGTAGTGGCCGTCATGCTCGGCGCCGACAGGGGCACCATGACCACCTACACCATCGTGGGCAACCTCATGGTGGCCGTCGCCGCTCCAGCCTATTTCTCGCTGCTCAACGTGCAGCCCGACATCTCGTTCTGGAGCTCGTTCCTGCTCATACTGGGCAAAGTGGCGCCCACCATAGGCCTGCCCTTCTTCGTGATATGGGCGCTGCAGGCACATTGGACGCAGGCCGCCGGATGGCTCCGCCAGCGCAACGGCCTGGCGTTCTACCTCTGGGCCATAGCGTTGCTGTTCACACTCGGACAGACTTTCGACTACCTCTTCCGCCAAGGCGACGCCACCCGCTGGAGCGACCTGGCGCTGCTCGGACTCATAGCCCTCGCCGCCTGCGTGTTACAGTTCGCCGTGGGGCGGCGCATCGGACGGCGCTACGGCGACAAGGTGAGCGGCGGACAGCTCCTCGGACAGAAAAACAGCGCCATGGGCATCTGGATGTGCAACAACTACCTCGAGCCGATGGCCGCCCTGACCATGGCCTTCTACTCTGTATTTCAGAACCTTTTCAACAGTTGGCAACTATGGAGGAAAGATCATGACAATACTTGACGCCCTTTTGCTTGCGCTCGCCCTGAGCATCGACTCGCTCGTGGTAGCCACGGCCTGCGCCCTCAAAAACAACATAAGCCGCACGCGCGGCCTGCTGCTTGCAGCCACCTTCGCCCTCTTCCAGGGCGGATTTCCGCTCATCGGAGCCCTGATAGGCAACAGTTTCCAGCACCTCATCGAAAGCATCGACCACTGGATAGCCTTCGCACTGCTTGCAATAGTGGGCCTGAAGATGATTGTCGACGCGCTGCGTGGCGACGACGGCGACCGCAAGCTCGACATCTCGCGCTACTGGGTTATATGCGCCCTCGCGGTCTCCACAAGCATCGACGCCTTCGCCGTAGGCATCGGGCTCGGACTCGAGAACACCACCGCCACCGTCCTCAAGACCGTCGCAGTCATCGCCGTGGTCACATTCCTGGCCGCCATGCTGGGCCTCACCCTTGGCCACCGCAACGCACACATACCCGAACGCTGGGCCGGCATCCTGGCCGGACTGGTGCTCATAGCTCTCGGCACGCACACGCTGCTCGAGCACCTGCAACTGCTGTAACACCACCTACGCCGCAAACACACTTAGAAACTGTTTTGATTTTGTCGATGAGATTTATTGGTCATAGAAACGAGGGATTTTTTTGCGGTACTGAGGGCGCAATGGGGGTCCATTGTAACCGAAGGACCGCGGAAAAAGCACCGTTTATATGGCATAAGAAATACATTGGATAAAATCAAAACAGTTTCTTAACGTCACGCTGATATGAAACATATACTCTTCGTATGCCTCGGCAATATCTGCCGCAGCCCCATGGCCGAATACTACATGCGCCACATCGTGGCACTCAACGGATTAGACGGCATCATAACCGTGTCGTCGGCCGCCATCAGCAACGAAGAGGAAGGCAACCCCGTGTACCCGCCGGCGCGGAAGAAACTGAACGCCAACGGCATCGACTGCAACGGCAAGACGGCTCGCCAGATTCGTCCCGACGACTACGACCGCTACGACCTCATCATCGTGATGGACAGCAGCAACATGCGCAGCATCCTCCCGCGCATGGGCGGCGACCCGCAGGGCAAGATACACAAACTGCTCGACTTCACCGGCACCACGGGCGACATTGCCGACCCGTGGTACACGCGCGATTTCGACCGCGCCTGGCGCGACATAACGCGCGGATGCGATGCCCTCCTGTCCTTTTTGCGCCAAGAGCTCTGATTGCCCTTCCGCACCGCACTCCTTATTTTACATACCACTAAAAACCAGGGCTTTACAAGCCCAAAATCCACTCGTGCAAAAAATCGCATTTTTTTGCACGGCACCACGATTTTGACCAATTTTTGGTAAAGCGTAAGTATATAGATGATAAGGAGTTGGTGGGACCAACTCCTTATCATCTATATACCTTCTCTATATGTACCATATATTTGCCCTGAAACGGGTGCCAATCGGCACGGTAAATCATGTCGGTCGGGAGTCGATTTGGTATCGGTTGGGCACTAATTGGACATCAGTCGGGCATAGGTTGGGAGTCGGTTGGGAATCGGTTGGGAAATGGTTTGGCTGTGGTTTGACAGTATTCAGAGAGGGGATTGGATATGTTCGAGGGGGGATTGAGGTGTATCTGGAAAACGATTTAGCAAGGTTTATTGAGCGGATTCGATTTCGACAAAAAGATAGTCCGCAGGGCATTCAGGATGCTCTGCGGATTGTTTCAAGATGGAATTGCGGGATTAGTGGTGGCGGCTGCGCTTGAGGAGGTAGGGCAGCATGACCTGCTCGAAGCCGAGACCGACATCGACGGGTATGTAGTCGATGTGATATTGGACGGCATGCTGCTTAAGTGCCTCGGTCATTGTGCGTAGCTGTTCGCGGTAGGCGTCGGCCACTTCGTTGGGGAAGAGCTTGATGCGGGTATCGCTTTCCATGTCGATGAAATGGCATGGGCGGTTGCCGAAGTTGAAATCCAGCTCTTTGTCGCGGTCGTATGTGTGGAAGAGCAGCACCTCGTGCTTGCAGTGGCGCAGGTGGCGCAGGGCGTCGAAGAGCGCCTCGTGCTGCGTTGGGTCGACGAAGGCGTCGGTGAAGATAATCACCAACGAGCGGCGGTGCATCTTCTCAGCAATGAGGTGGAGCGTGGGGGCTATGTTGCTGCCCTTGCGTTCGAGCTTAGAGGCTT
This sequence comes from Bacteroidales bacterium, assembly GCA_017962615.1. Taxonomy (GTDB): domain Bacteria; phylum Bacteroidota; class Bacteroidia; order Bacteroidales; family P3; genus Colimorpha. Next base: position 12,091 of record JAGCUZ010000054.1, read on the forward strand.
CGACAGGTGCAAGAAGCTGTTCGAGGAGGCCGAAGATGTGCCGCTGGTGGGCGGTGCTGCCGCGCACGTCACTCTGCAGGTGTATGTCGTCGCCAAAGAGTGTAAGCCCGAAGGCGTCGCGCTGGCGCACAAAGAGTTCCACAAGGAGTGCGCTGGCGTAGGCGGCGAAGGTTATCTTGTTGGGCTTGTCGAACTTGCCCTGTCCTTCCACCGGGAAATACATCGACGTGGAGTCGTCGATGAGCAGGTGACACCGCAGGTTGGTCTCTTCCTCGAAGCGTTTCACGAAGAGCTTGTCGGTGCGTGCATAAAGTTTCCAGTCGATATTGCGCGTTGAATCGCCGTTGTTGTAGAGGCGATGCTCGGCAAACTCGACTGAGAAACCGTGGAAGGGGCTCTTGTGCAGGCCTGTGATAAAGCCCTCGACAACCTGGCGCGCGAAGAACTCCAGGTTTTTATATCCTTCTATCTCCTGGAACATCCGCTGTTATAAGAGCGCGTTGACCTTCTCGGCCAGCGTTGCTTTGGCCACGAGTCCCACGCTTTTGTCTTTCATCTCGCCGCCTTTGAAGAAGAGGACGGTGGGCACGTTGCGTATGCGGAAACGCGCTGCCAGCTCGGAGCACTCCTCGACATCGGCTTTGGCGAAGACGGCCTTGCCTTCGTATTCATTTGCAAGTTCCTCAATGATGGGGGCCAGAGCCTTGCATGGACCGCACCACGTGGCACCGAAATCAACGATTACAGGTTGGGCTCCTTGAAGAAGACTGTCGAATGAACTTTCAATAACTTCTACTACCATAATGATTTAGAATAAGGTTTTTGTTTTATGATTATTTATGCAAAGTTACGCTTTTTTCGCGTGTTCCAAGCATAAAAAAAGCGAGGCGAACCGCGCTGCAGTCGTCCTCGCATGTTAATTCTATAATATCCAATACTATAAGCCTTGATAATTTATGTATCATAGGCGTTGGCCTGGCATCACTCATCTTTATAGCCTGCGGCGATGCGGGCGCGCTTGCGCTCAATCTCGTCGAGGATAATTTTGCGTATGCGCAGGTTGCCCGGGGTCACCTCAAGGTACTCGTCCTCACGGATATACTCCATAGCCTCCTCGAGCGAGAACTTTATAGCCGGCGAGCATGTCGACTTCTCGTCGGCGCTCTTGGTGCGCATGTTGGTAAGGTTTTTGGCCGTCACCACGTTGATGACTATATCGTTGCCCGGACGGAGGCTCTCGCCGATGACCTCGCCGGCATACACCATGTCGCCCGGCTCGATGAAGAAAGGACCACGGTCTTGCAACTTGCTGATGCTGTAGGCTGTGGCGGCACCGGTCTCCTTGGCGATGAGGGCACCCATCTTGTGGGTATCCATGTCACCCTTCCACGGCTGGAACTCGAGGAAACGGTGGGCTATGACGGCCTCGCCGTTGGTAGCGGTGAGGAGGGTGTTGCGCAGGCCTATGATGCCACGGCTGGGGATGGTGAAGTCGAGTTGCACACGGTCGCCTTTGGTGTCGACGTTGCCAAGCTCGCCCTTGCGGCGCGTGACGACGTCGATGACCTTGCTGGAGAACTCCTCGGGCACAAGGACTGTGAGTTGCTCTATAGGCTCACACTTCTGACCGTCTATCTCCTTGATTATGACCTTGGGCTGACCCACCTGCAACTCGTAGCCTTCGCGGCGCATGGTCTCGATGAGGACGCTGAGGTGCATGATGCCGCGCCCGAAGACCAAAAGTGCGTCGGGCGAGCCGGTCTCCTCGATACGCATGGCAAGGTTCTTTTCAAGCTCCTTGAAAAGGCGGTCGCGCAGGTGACGGCTGGTGACATACTTGCCTTCTTTGCCGAAGAAGGGCGAGTTGTTGATGGTAAAGAGCATGCTCATAGTGGGCTCGTCCACCTTGATAGGCGGCAGGGGCTCGGGGTTGTCGTGGTCGCAAATCGTGTCGCCAATCTCGAAAGTCACGTTTTTGTCGAGGTCCATCAGCACGGCACATATCTCGCCAGCCTCCACGGGGGTCTTGATACGCTCCTTGCCAAGGCCTTCGAAGGTATATAGCTCCTTGATTTTGCTGCTGATGCGCGAGCCGTCGCGCTTCATAAGGCTGATGCTCTGTCCGGCCTGCAGCACGCCGCGGTGCAGACGTCCGACGGCGATACGGCCAAGGTAGGAGCTGTAGTCGAGCGAGGAAATCATCATCTGGGTGTTGCCTTCGGGCACCGACGGCGACGGTATATGCTCGATAATGAGATCCATAAGATAGCTGATATCTTCGGTGGGGGTGTTCCAATCTTCGCCCATCCAGCCCTGCTTGGCGCTGCCGAAGGCCGTCGGGAAGTCGAGCTGATCGTTGTTGGCACCGAGGTTGAACATGAGGTCGAAGACGGCCTCCTGCGTCATCTCGGGGTCGCAGTTGGGCTTGTCGACCTTATTGACCACCACTATAGGCTTCAGTCCCAGCTCGATGGCTTTCTGCAGGACGAAGCGCGTCTGCGGCATCGGGCCTTCGAAGGCGTCGACCACCAGCAGCACGCCGTCGGCCATGTTGAGCACACGCTCCACCTCGCCGCCGAAGTCACTGTGGCCTGGGGTGTCGATAATGTTGATTTTGTAGCCTTTGTAGCGCACACTCACATTCTTGGAGAGGATGGTTATTCCGCGCTCGCGCTCCAAGTCGTTGTTATCGAGTATGAGGTCGCCAGTCTCCTGATTGTCCCTAAAGAGCTTGGCCTGGTGCAGCATTCGGTCAACCAAAGTAGTCTTGCCATGGTCAACATGGGCTATAATCGCAACATTACGAATAGTTTGCATAACTCAACCTATATTAAAAACAAGTTGCAAAAATACGAAAAAAAACAGAAATATTCAGAAGAAACTGACGTGCAAAAATATTTCCGGCAGCCGTCAACGCAATCACTTGCGCTCGTGGATGGTGAAGGACCTGTAGCGCGACACGGGGCTGTCTGCCTCTTCGACGAGCAACACCTTGTCGCCGAAGTACATGGTCTTGACCAAAGCATCGGCGTTATCGGTCTTGTACACCTGAAAAAGCTGGTTGAAGTCGCGCAGGAAGTCGGCGCTGCGCACGTCGACGATAATCTCATAGCAGTAGTCGCCGTTGGGGTCGGTCTTGAAGGTGCAGCGGTAGTCGGCCGTGTTGATAATCATAACGCCTTCCACCTTGTTGGCGGCAGGCATGTATGTAATGTCAAACGCCTGACTCTCGGCACGTTCGTTGCCAACAAAAGCCCCTAAAGACTGCACCATCTGGTGGGCGTCGCGTCCTATCTGCTCCACGATATAAGACGACTGTGCCTTCACTGAAAACTGCGCCACCAAAAGCATGGCGGCCAATAATGACAAATATTTCATAACGAGAGTGTTTTATGATGCCACAAGCCGCGACATCAGTTTATCAATAAGTGCGTGCATCTGGTCGTGATAGTCGTTGAGGAATGTGCCGTCAACCCTGTTGGCTATGACGAGACACACGGTAAGAGCTTGATGCCCAAGCTGACGCGCAAAGCCGTATATCGCCGAGGTCTCCATCTCGAGGTTGGTCACCGACAGCCCGTTCCAACCAAAAGCCATCAGCCGCTCGTTGAGGTCGGCCACTGCCGGACGCAGCCTTATATTGCGTCCCTGCGGGCCATAGAAACCTGGTGCCGTCACAGTTATGCCTTTATGCATACCCTCCGCCATACGACGCAAGAGAGCCTCACTGCCACGCACACAATAAGGGCGTGCCTGGCCCGCGGGCAGTCCCATGTGCGCCTCGAAAGCCGCCAGCATATCCTCCTCGAAGAGGCTGTTGTCGCAGGCGTAGTAGTTCATCAGACCGTCCAAGCCTACGGCATAGGCCGAAGCCACCACGCTGCCCGTGCCCACCTGCGCGCAGAGCGAGCCGCAGGTGCCTATACGCACTATATTGAGGCTGCGATGGGGATGAGAGGCGTCGACCTCGCCACGATGTGCCACGAGGTTGGCGGCAGCATCGAGCTCGGTCATAACTATGTCGATATTGTCGCAGCCCATGCCTGTGCTAAGAACACTGACGCGGTGACCACGGCATAAACCTGTCAACAGACGCATCTCACGGTTGGAAGACTCATAGTCGACCGTCTCGAAGAAATCCCTGAACATATCAACCCTACCCGGGTCGCCGACAAGGAATATGTCGTCGGCCAGTTCCTCTCCTACTGCATGAATATGATACAGACGGCCGTCGGGCGACAGCACCAATTCGCTTGATTCATAACTATCCTTTTGCATCGCTGTGTTATTTCTAATTGTAATAACGTTGAAGTCTGCAAAATGTTATGTATTCATGCTCCCCAAGAAAAAATATTTTGCCATATCGAGGAAAAGTTGTATTTTTGCAAAACGAAACAACAACCAAAGCGGCTTGAAATTAAAGACTAAACGCCATGAATACCTACGCATACAATAACAATGCAATGACCAATCTGTGGAACTACTTACAGGGGCTTTCTCTCTCAGCCACAGACAGTCGATGGCTTGCCGACCATCTAATCCAGAATGCAGACAAGCAAGAAAAGGAATATCAGCAGGTCTCTGCAAAAGACTTGTATGGTATATGGGGCGACGATGGTATCAATGCCGATGATGCTGTGGCTGAATTAAAAGAGATGCGTTCGTTCAACCACAAATCAATCCAACTATGAAATACCTGCTCGACACAAACGTTTGCGTGTTCTACCTGCGTGGTAAATACAATATGGATATCGCCATAGACAAAGTCGGATGGAGGCAATGCGCAATATCAGAAATAACGGCTTTGGAACTAAAGATTGGCGCCGAACTATCAATGCAGCGCGATGGCATTGACAGAATGGAAGGTTTGAATCATTTTCTGAATGCTATCACCATCCTGCCAATATCCAAGGCTATTGACATGGCTGCAACAGAGAAAGTGCGTTTGCGCATGGCAGGGGCGCCTCTTGACGACGATTTCGACCTACTAATTGGATGCACAGCCGCTGCCTAAAATATGGTATTGGTAACCGAAAATATAAAAGACTTCAAGAACATAAGAGACATTCAAATAGAGAATTGGATTGTCCGAAAATAAGGTTATGACAACAACGTATTTCAAACAGTATTATTCACTTGCCGACTATTTAAAGCGGAGACCGACGAGGAAGGTGATTCCTGGTTGCGGAACGCCGCCGTGGTCGCAATAGGAACGGTTTGTCAGATTGTGAAACTGCAAGAAGAGTGTGAGGCGGCGTAGAGGATACTCCGCCGTGGCATTGACCAGCAGCACATCGCCATAAGGCGTCAGATTGCCATCGGCTCCAATGTAATTACCCTCGCGGCAGCGATATACGATATCGCCTTTCAGACGCAACGGGAAAGCCGACTCGGCTTCGAACAGACGTGACGGCACGAGCGCGACGGTCAGCACACCTTTGTGCCTCAGATAGTCGAGCACATACGGCGAAAGATATCCGCCAGCATCCTGTGCCACAGTACAGAAGGCATAACTAGCGTCGACAGCATCGACAAACGAAGCCGCCTTCCATGACGCCATCAACTCGGCACCAATGGCATCGACACGGGTATGGTTCATTGAATACCACAGCTCTGCATCGGGCAGACGCACCCAGTCGATTATCTCACGGCCGGCACGGTAATACGACGTGGCGAGCAGGCGGAATGCCGACGTATTGTATTCCGTCCTCAACTCCAAGGCTGTGCTGTGCTCGGCATTGAGGTCGGGGTTGGCCATCTGGTTGACGCTTCTGTAGTAAAGGTCGGTAAATGACGGCAAACGGTAGGTGCGGCTCGCGGCGACACTGACACGCCACTGTGCTGAAGGCCGCCATACGACATCGGCCGAGGCTCCATAGTCGAAACCAAACATGCTGTTATGGCCGCCTAACAGATTAGCCTCGAAGGTCAGCTTGTCGATAGAGAGCCTGTAGCCGCCAAAGAGCGACTGAGAGAGGCGCGACGACGCGTGGTCGTAGCGCGACGGCGGCTCACAAAGTCCATACACCGACGGCTCTCCAAGCACGTTGCTCACAATACCCTCATGGCGCACTTCGAAGCCCACGAAGGCAAGACCACGACCAACACCACGCACAAGCCGCGAGCGGAGTCCGCCAATGTCGGAAAGGTGATAGTTGTGTCCTGCATACCAAGAGGCTGGCACGGCCACACCCTCGCGGAACAGTTCGAAACGGTCGGAATGCAAACGACCGTAAACGGCACTCTCGACGCGCATAGCGTCGCCACGATAGACATGTGCGGCCGATGCCGTGAGGGTACGCGTGGACTCGAACTGGTCGGGATAAGAGAGGCTGTAGAATGCCTGACTGCCGAAATCTTTTGCCTGTCCACCAAGCTGCAGCCGCCAGTTATGACGTTCTCCTCTACGCACCGACTGCAGGTATAGACTCGCCAACCTGTAGTCGGTGTTCTCCATATAGCCATCGCTGCGCCCATAGGTGGCTGACACTGTATGAGCCCATGTACCTGCATGTTTCGTAGCCAGTGCCGACACCTTGGCTGTACCACACGAACCACCGTAAAGCTCGGCAAGGATGCGGTCTCGACAGACCTCGCAAACAACAATGTTTATTGCGCCACAGAAAGCCACAATACCTCTGGACAGCAGCATGGAGGGCGTCAGCACCTCGACACGCTCGACCATCGAGATATCGACAGGTATGTCGAGGTTATGGTGACCCGTCTGCGCATCGGTGAGGTTGATGCCGTTAAGGAGGACAAGCATCTGGTCGAATGTGCCACCACGCATCGACAAGTCACCTTGCATATCGCCTACACCACGCACACGCATATCGACACCCGCAACGAGGGCAACCACGTCGCTAAGCGTTGAGACTGTATGTTTTGATAAATCCTCGGCCGTGAGTAAGACAGCAGGCTCTGCCGACACCTGCACCGAGGCAACTGGAGCAACTACCTGTACCGAACGAAGTTCAATCAAGTCGGACTCATCTTCGCTTTGAGCATAAAGTGCCAGAGGGACACTGAACATGAAACCCACAAGGGTGCCCACCGACTTGCGCAGCTGACAGTCGGCAATGTAAGATGCCACACGACCAATATTAACAACTCTATGCAATGAGTTGAATGCAGCGTACCTGGCTCGCGTAAAGCGGCGAAAACGGAAAACGCCGAACCTATGAGATATCTGTCCGTACACTTGGCAGTGCTTTTATGATTTAAAAAGGGCTGGCACTGTAGTGTCAGCCCCCTCTTTTGTTCTCAAGAAAATCTTATCGGCGACCAGTGCGGCCATTGCCGGTATTACGCGACGTGCTGCCATCGCCACTTGTAGAGGTGCCGTTGTTGGTGTTGATTCTGCTACGTGTCGAACCACTGTTCACGTTGCTACGGGAAGAGCTGTTGTTACTGCTGCTGGTCGATGCGCCGCGCGAGTTGCTGCTGCCACTGTTCAACGTTGTACTACGCGAGGTGCTGTTGTTATTGCTGGTGGCAGTGCTGCGCGAAGTGTTGCTGTTGTTCGTGTTAACAGAGGTTGCACGCGATGTGCTGGCACTGTTATTGTTGTTCACAGTAGAGCGAGAGGTGTTGTTGCTCGTGTTGACAGTAGTTGCACGCGACGTGTTGGCACTGTTATTGGTGTTCACAGTGGAGCGAGAGGTGTTGTTGCTTGTGTTGACAGTAGTTGCACGCGATGTTCCGACATTGTTACTGGTGTTTACCGTGGAGCGAGAGGTGTTGCTGTTACCCGTGTTAACGGTAGCACGCGACGTATTGCCGTTGCTTGTGTTCACAGTGTTGCGGGTTGTACTGCCTGTATTGTTGCCCGTATTCACATTACCACGCGAGCTATTACCCGTGTTGCCACCATTGTTTACTTTTCCACGAGAACTATTGCCGGTATTTCTCCCATTATTCACATTGCCTTGCGAGTTGTTGACTGTGTTGTTACCTGTGTTCACATTGCCACGGGAGTTTGTATTGGTGTTGTTGCCAGTACTTATGCGGCCAGTTGGACGGGTGTCGCCACTCCCGTTGCCAATATACTCATACCCTGAAAAGCCATGGTACTGGCTGTTAGTGTAGTGCGGACGGTCGATACCCGGAGTGAATGGACGGTCGGGATGCGGAGGCATGGTGCCTGGTCTACGCATATAATAGGGGTGCATGTGCGGCGGAGGCATACCGGGACCCGGCATTGCAGGCGGCAACCATCCATATTGATGCACATCGTAGTGATAGGTGCGGACATAACCAGGCGCGTGCACCACACGTACGAAGGTGCTGTAGCGCGGCATGTTCCACGCAAACGACGGCACAGTGCGCGTGTTGCGGAAACGCATATAATCAGCGGCACTGTACATGTTGTTGCCATTGAAAAGCCATATGCACGACAGGTCTATCGGCATATAAATCTCCTCGCCGGTGTAGGCATCGTAGCCGAAAATCCATATTTCGTAGTACTTACTGTTGATACCTTCCATCCAAACATCGGAAAGAATCACATAGGTTGCAAGCTCGTTCTGATAGCCGCAATAGATCATCAATTCGGGCTGTCTGTTCAACGCTGCAACCACCCGCGTAGCCTGCGGATGAGTGAAGAAACGGATGTTGTTGGCCGACGCGGTGAACAACAAAGCGCAGAAAGCCACTAAAAAAGCAAACTTTTTCATGGTTTATTGATATTGAAATTTATTTTGCAAAAATACACAATTATTTTGGATTATCACGCAGACTTGTAAAAATATTTTGGCAACGGCTTAATTATCGGCTCCGAACTCCATGAGGTAGGCTTTGATAAAGTTGTCGATTTTGCCGTCCATTACGCCGGTAACATCACCTGTCTGGTAATTGGTGCGGTGGTCCTTGACGCGGCGGTCATCCATGACGTAGCTGCGTATCTGGCTGCCCCACTCTATCTTTTTCTGCGAAGCTTTTATCTTGGCCTGCTCTTCCTGACGGTGCTTGAGTTCGCGGTCGTATAGCTGCGAGCGGAGGAGGCGCATGGCGTTTTCCTTGTTCTTGGGCTGGTCGCGCGTCTCGGTGTTTTCTATAAGTATTTCTTCCTCGGCTCCAGTGTAGGGGTCTTTGTACTGGTAGCGCAGACGTACGCCAGACTCTACCTTGTTGACGTTCTGCCCGCCGGCACCGCCACTACGGAAAGTGTCCCATGAGAGGCGCGACATGTCGACGACCACCTCGATGGAGTCGTCGATAAGTGGTGTGACGCTGACGGAGGCGAAAGATGTCATGCGCTTGCCTTGTGCATTGAATGGACTTACGCGAACGAGGCGGTGAACGCCGGTCTCGCTCTTGAGGTAGCCATAGGCGAAGTCGCCTTCTATCTGCATGGTGACGGACTTTATGCCTGCGCCTTCGCCATCGAGGGAGTTGGAGATGGCGACGCGGTAGTTGTGTGTCTCGGCATAGCGTATGTACATGCGCATGAGCATCTCGGCCCAATCCTGTGCCTCGACGCCGCCGGCACCGGCATTAATGCTTAGCACTGCATCGAGCCGGTCGCTCTCGTTGCGGAGCATATTCTTGAATTCCAGATCTTCCACTTTGCGACGCGTGCTTTCCATCTGGTTGAGCAATTCCTCTTCGGTGGCATCGCCCGACTCAAAGAACTCGTTCATGACGGCAAGGTCGTCACAGCTTTCGGCCACTTCGGCGAAGGATGTGGTCCAGGTCTTCTTTGCCTTGATGGCTTTGAGTATCTTCTGCGCCTCCTTGGGGTCGTCCCAGAAGTTGGCGGCTTCGGTCTTCTTCTCTTCCTGTGCTATGTCGGCGGAGAGGTTGTCGATGTCCAGATAGCGTTTCAGCGCGTCTTTGCGCGAAAGGAGGTCCTTGATGGTTTCGGCTGTCGTCATTACGGAGAGTATATTGTTTTCTAAGTGTTAGTTGTTATATGCGGTTCCAGTTGCGGAGAAGGATGATTAGGTCGGTGGAGGTGTGGTAGTCGGAGGTGTAGTTGTGGTCGAGGCGCTGCCTGTCGAGTCCTTTGGCCTTAGGGAAGCGGTCGCTGGTGGAGAAGACACCCGCGCGGATGTTGGGTGTGGAATAACCCACCCACGAGCTGCGGCCGCGCAGCACCGACAGGCAGTCGGCAAAATAGCGGCGCTTGTGCTGCTGCGGCCAGAAGAGCAGCGGCGAGAGAAGCAGCATGGCTATGGCGGTGAGTATGTCGAAAAGGCGTTTGTTGCGCCGGTTAGTGGCTGAGGTCACGGTGTTGGAGGCCTCGCCATAGAGGGAGTCGGCCGTGGCAGTGTACTTGCTGCCTATAAGCACGGAGTCGCCGTGGGGCGCTATGCGGAAGGTGATGCCTTTGCCGCGCAGGACACACATGGTGTCGAGAATGCGGTCCACGGACAGGTCCTTGCTGCAGAACACCATCTCGTCGATGTGGCCAGTCTTTGCCGTGGAGCCTATAAGGGAGTCCACCTGCGACGGGAGACAGGTGTCGACAGAATGGGGCGTGAGGTCCATGGTGTCGAACAGTGCCGCCACACGCGCCTGCTCCTCGGGACTGCCAACCACGAGATAGCGCCTGCGGCGGGGTGCCGCCGCGTAGCCTTTTACACGGAAGAGGCCCAGCAGGAGCCTCACGGCCACCAGTCCCGCCAGGGTCCAGAGAGAGCCCAGCAGCACTATGGCGCGCGAATAACGCAGGGTCTCGTCGAGCAACGAATAGAAGAGCAACAACAGGCAGGTGCCCAGGGCTATGCCTTTGGCTATGCGTCCCGTGCGGACGGGCTTGTCGTAGCCGCCGCCGAGGAATGTTGAGCAGAGCAACAGGAGGCTGTAAAGAGGCAGTATGAGGAATGTGTAGCTTTGAGGATAGTAGTTGACGTTGGAGGCCCAGAGCGAGGCCCAAAGGTATTTGATAGCCACGAAGCCGCCCCACGACACGGCAAAGTCGAGCGTCGGCAGTGCCAGCCGTCCCACGAGACGCTGCATGAAAGCCAGGAAGGCCCGGCACCAGATGGCGGTTTGTATTAGCATCATGTAGAGTCTTGCGCCACGGCCGCTGAAATAGCGCCGCGCGAAGATAACCATGGCGTTGTAGAAAGTGTAGACGTAGTTCATGGAGCCGCGGTGGGTGCTCTCTCCTTTGTAGTGCAGGATGCGTGTAGTGGGCATGTAGTGGTTCTCGAAGCCTGCCAGCTTTATGCGCCAGGAGTAGTCAATGTCCTCGCCATACATGAAATAGCTCTCGTCGAGCAGGCCAACCTTATCGAGCGCCGCGCGCCTTATCATGAGGAAGGCGCCGGGGAGTATGTCGACAGGTGCCTCCTCGTCGTCGGACAGATGGCCCATGTAGTATGCTGCCACACGGCGGTGGCGCGGGAAGAGGCGGATGAGGCCGCTTATCTTGTAGAACGACGTGGCCGGAGTGGGAAAGCCGCGTTTGCTCTCCTTGAGGTACTCGCCTTCGCCGTTGACCATCTTGACGGTGAGGCCGCCACAACGTTCGTTGGCCTCGAAATGCTCCACGCAGCGCAGGAGGGTGTCGGTCTGCAGGAGGGTGTCGGGGTTGAGCAGCAGCACATAGTCGCCGCTGCATTCCCGGATAGCCTGGTTGTTGGCCTTGGCAAAGCCCACGTTGTCCTTGTTGGTAATGAGCCTCACAGAGGGGAACTTCTCGCGGAGCATCTCCACGGAGCCGTCGTCGGAGTTGTTGTCGACCACAAAGACCTCGATGTCGTCAATAACGCCACCACGCTCCGAGTCGTATACCGACACGAGGCACTGGTCAAGGAAATGCTTGACGTTGTAGTTGACTATGACGACACTTACCTTCACTTTACGGCCCTTTGATGTTGATAAGTTGATATGTTTGCGTCAGTCACTTAGAACTTAGAACTAATAACTTAAAACTAAAACGTTGGGTATATCTCGGGGCAGCCAGGCGTGAAGTAGGCGGCAACGAAGGCCACCAGGATAAGCGCCAGCTTGGCGTAGGAGAAGCGGTTGTGGTCGTGGTCGAAAAGGATGCTCACCGACACATGGAGCAATATGCCCACAACAACGCCCATCACAAGGCTTTGCAGCACCTCCTCCTGCGGCAGCAGGTAGAGGTTGCACAGCGAGCCCAGCGGCGTCATGACGGCGAAGAGCGCCAACAGCGTCAGCGACTTCATAAAGCTGTAGCCGTTCACCATAAACAGCGACACCATCACCAACGCAATGGGTATGTTGTGCAGCACTATGCCGTAGAGCAGCCCTTGGTGGATGTCGCCGTCGGCACCGTCTACAAGCGGCATGCCCTCGAGGAAGGCATGGATGCAAAGACCAATCATGAGACCCGTGACGGGGTGCACACCCTCACGGTGGCAGGAGCCGTCGTGGTGATGATGCTCATGGTGCTGGTGCTCCTGAAGTTCCTCGGCCTGCTCATTGCAGCATGCGCAATGGTTGTGTCCATGCTCCACACCTTTGGTGAGATGCTCCAGAAACAGCTGTATGAGGAAGCCTATCATCACCGCAGCGGCAATCTTGAAATGGCATTCGGGTGTCACAAAACGCGCCTCACCTTCGCCGAGGAACATGTGGGGCACCAAGTTGATAAAACAGCTTGCAAAAAGAAACGCCCCGCCAAACACCGTCACGTACTGCATAACCTTTTCAGGCACATGCTTGCGTCCCGGCAGCAGTGCTGCCCATACCACCACTCCGGCGATTATTAATATATAAGATAAAACAACGTTGGTCATCTGTCTTCCTGTGTTATATTTATGACAATAAAAAAAGGGTAAGCTGTTTATATCGCACCGCTACAACCAAACACCCTTGCTGCATTCCTGCCCTGGGGGATTCAATGGGAGCTGGTCGTATAAGACTTACCCGATTGCAAAAGTACGCATTTTTTTTAAATTGGCAAACATTTTTTACTTTTTTCAATGTATATTGCGCTCGTTCAACGCCCTATGAAAGCGTGCCGCATTGGCGTTATGCTGTGCAAGGGTGGCTGCAAAGCGGTGACTTCCCGAAAAATCCTCCTTGGCACAAAAATACAAATAGCCCGTAGGCAGATTTTCCAACACAGCCTCAATACTTTCCACCGATGGCAGGCATATCGGCCCCGGGGGAAGTCCTTTGTGGCGGTAGGTGTTGTAAGGGCTCTCGTGCAATATCTGTTCACGCCCCAACCTGCGGAGGCTGAAGTCGCCCACTGAGAACTTAAGGGTGGGGTCGGCCTGCAATAGCATGCCCTTGCGCAGACGGTTCAGATATACACTCGCAATAGTGTCCTTCTCCTTGTTATTGTTGGTCTCTTCCTCCACTATGCTTGCCAAGGTAATCACCTCGGCGGGCGTCAGGCCCAGCGATTTGCACTGGTTCATGCGCCTGTCGTTCCAAAAGCGCTCGCTCTCGCGCTCCATCCTGTCGAAGAGGCGCTTGGCTGTGCTGTTCCAATACAGCTCATATGTGTTGCACAGAAACATGCAGGGGAAGTTCTCCACCGTGTAGCCGTAGTACTCTGCCACGCTGTCGGTCTTCATCATGCGCAGCAGGGTGTCGCCACTAACCTCCAATTTACTTCCCAGGAATGCGCACAGCGTCTCAACGGTGCGGTGTTTGCCGATGGTGACCGTCACCGCGTCCTGATTGCCACGCGACAGTTTCTTGACCAGCTGCACCATGTCCATGCCCGGCACTATGCGGTAGCTGCCCGACTTGACATTGTCCTGATACCGGCACATACGTGCCATGGTGCCGAACATGGCGCGACCGCTTATGCACTGATGTGCCACGAGCGTATCAACCACAGCCTCGTATGTGCTGCCAGTCGGGATGTATATGCGTACCTCCTGCCGCAACGGGAGCCGCCAACTACGGTGTATTGCAACAGCTGTCACAACTATCAGCAGCACAGCCACCGCAGCATATACTTTCCATGGTTTTATATTGTTCTTCTTCTTTTTTGTCATAAGTATTGTTTAATGTGGATAAGTTGATATGTTTGTGCGTCAGCCTCTATCGCTTCTATCGTCTCTATCACATCTATAACCTTTCAGTCAGTATCAGCTGCATCACCCATGCATCCTCCCAGCCTTGGGGCGTGTGCAGCCATTGCTTTTTCGTGCCGCACACCTCGAAGCCCTCGGCCGTGAACAGTGCCAAAGAGGCTTTGTTGCTGCACCCCACCTCGCAATAAAGCTGGTGAAGGTCGAGATTATCTTTCACATAATCCTTCAATGCCTTGAGCATGGCACGGCCCACACCCCTGCGTCGCCACGCCGTGTCGACGAGTATGCCGACGCCTGCCCTGCGATGGTACGGGTCGAAATCGTACAAGTCGACGGCTCCGACGGCCTCATATCCATCCGAGCCACACACCTCCCCTATCAGCCGCAGCTGCTTGGTGGAATATATGTCCTGCTCAAGCGAGGCCATCACGTACTGCGTCAACTGGTGCCGCGAAAAGGGCGTGTGCGCCGCACTGTACTGCCACACCTCGTGGTCATTCTCCCAACGGTATATCGCCTCAATATCCTCGGGCTCTACTGCCCTGAGCCTTATCTCTATATCAATCGGTTTATCCATTATTTACTGTACTTAAATTCATCGTGTCGCCCTGCTGCTTAAGCTTGCGCGATATCCACACGGCAAACGGCAGCGCAAGCAGGAAAGTGCACGCGTCGGCCACCGCCTGCGCCATCTCCACGCCGTGTATGCCCAGCAGCATGGGAAGTATCAGTATGGCTGGCACGAAGAATATGCCCTGCCGGCCTATGCTTAGCAGCGTGGAACGGAACGTCATACGTATGTTCTGAAACAGCATGTTGGTTGAGGTCGACGGTCCTATGAGCGGAAACGAGACACACTGCCACCGCAGCGTACGTGCTCCGATGGCAATCATGTCGGGGTCTTCGCCTCTGAAGAGGGTCATTATCTCTGGAGCCCACACGAAGCCTATCGTCGAGAATGCCAGCAGTATGAGTGTCGATCCGCCGAGGGCGAACAGGTATGCCTGCCGCACCCTCATGTATTGCTTCGCTCCGTAGTTGAAACCGCTCACCGGCTGAAAGCCTTGATTGAAGCCAAGTGCCAACGAGAAGGCAAACATCATGGTGCGGCTCACCACGGCAAAGGCCGCCACCGACGAGGCTTCCTGCCCCGCGGGTGCATACTTGGCCGCCGCATAGTTCAGCATTATTGTGGCGGCACAGTTGAAGCCCTGACGACATAGCGACGGCAGTCCTCCGGCAAGTATCTCCCTGTAGCTGTGCAGTGTAGGTTTGAAGTTACGCAGCAGTATCGACACCGAGCCCGGCTTCATGGTGCCGCGCCACAGCAGCACGAACGAGAATGTCTGACTCACCGCCGTGGCAAGTGCCGCACCCGTCACGCCGAGTCCGCAGGTGAAGATAAGCAGCGGGTCGAGTGCTATGTTGAGCAACGCGCCGCTCACTATACCCACCATGCCGATGCTGGCGTTGCCTTGCAGACGCAGCTGGTTGTTGAGCGTCAGCGCCGACATCATAAATGGCGACGCTATCAGTATGTAACGCAGGTAGTCACATGCGTAGGGCATAACCGCCTCGGGTGCTCCCAGCAAGCGTGCCAGGTGTGGCAGAAACAGCAGTCCTGCAACAGCCGACACCACCCCTATTATGAACGGCGTGAAGAAGCCCACAGCCGCCATCTGCGCCGCGTCGTCCTGCCGCCGTGCACCGAGGGTGCGCGATATATGGTTGCCCGAGCCGTGGCCAAAGAAGAAGCCAACGGCCTGTATGAAAGTCATATAGGCAAACGATATACCGATGCCTGCCGTGGCCTCGGTGCTGAGCCGTCCAACAAAGGCGGCATCCACCACGTTGTACAGAGCCGTCACGACCATGCACACCATGCTCGGCACCGCCAGTCGCAGCACGAGCCGTGGAATGGAGGTGGAGGTCATCTCCACGTATTTGGCATCGAGGTCGGCTCCCATTGACAAGACTTACGCTGGTATCTGCTGGCTTAGGCAGTGGAAGCTGCCTAAGCCCCATATTATGTCGGTGCTGTCAATGCCTATTATCTCACGGTCGGGGAAGCACTCCTCAAGCACATACGCCGCACGGGTGTCGTTGTCGCAACGGTAGGTGGGGAATATAACGCGCCCGTTGGCTATGTAGAAGTTGGCATACGATGCCGGCAGCCGCTGGTCTTCCCATATCACAGGGTCGGGCATGGGCAGCTCGGCCACCGTGGGCTGCTTGCCATTGCTCAGACGGCAGCGGTTCAGCCGCGCAATGTTCTCCTGCAACGGCTTGTAGTTGTCGTCGTTGGCATTCTCCTCCACAGCCGTTACAATCAAGTCGGGGGCGCAGAAGCGCGACAGGTCGTCGACATGCCCGTCGGTGTCGTCGCCGTCTATGCCGTCGCCCAGCCAGATGATATTGTCAACACCGTAGTAGTCACGCAGATAGCCTTCTATCTGTTGTTGCGACAGGCTGGGGTTGCGGTTAGGGTTGAGCAGGCACGACGTGGTTGTGAGCAGGTCGCCCTCGCCGTTGAAGTCCACCGACCCGCCTTCCATCACTATACCCGGGTGGAAGCACTCGAGGCCGAGGCATTCGGCCACCTTGGCGGGGATACGGTTGTCGAGGTCGAAGGGCGGATACTTGCCGCCCCAGGCGTTGTACCCCCAGTCCACCACGGCGCGACGGCCGTCCTTGCGGTTGAGCAGCACGGCAGTACCGTGGTCGCGGCACCAGGCGTCGTTGGTCGGGAAATCGTGCAACATCACGTTGGACATATTGCATCCTATCGCCCTAAGTTCAGCCTCCACGCGCTGACGCATGGCTTCACTGCTCATGTTGATATGCACCTGCTCCACTTCGGCCAGGTGTTTGATAAAGAGGTTGTACGACTTATATATGGTCTCTATCTTGCCCGGCCATGAGTTCTCGTTGTGGGGATAGCTGAGCCATGTGCCTTCGTGCTTGGCCCATTCGGCCGGCATATAGAAGCCTTGTTCTTTAGGAGTCATTTTTGTTGTGTGGTTGGATAGCGCAGCGGAGGAAAAACCGCATCAGCCAATTTTTAATTCTTAATTTTTAATTTTTAACTACTTAAGTCGCCGAGCCAGCGGCTGGTTATCGGCGCGTAGCTGTCTATGCGGCGGTCGCGCAGGTAGGGCCAGTGACGGCGGTACTTGTCGCTGTCGCCAAGGTCTATCTCCTCTATGTGCGTGGCCTCCTCCAAGTGCGGACCCTGCCACAGCACGCGCCCGAAGGCGTTGGTGACAAACGAGCCACCCCAGAACTGCATGCTGCCTTCCACGCCGGTACGGTTCACGCTCACCACGGGCACTCCGTTGGCCACGGCATGTGCACGCTGTATGGTCTGCCACGCCTGGTACTGCTCGTCGTTGGTAGCCTCGTCCTGACTCTTGTCCCAGCCTATGGCCGTGGGGAAGAACAGCACCTCGGCACCCTTAAGCGCAGTGATACGCGCTGCCTCGGGGTACCACTGGTCCCAGCATATCAGCACGCCAATGCGGGCATAGCGGGTCTCGAACACCTTGTAGCCCAGGTCGCCGGGGGTGAAGTAGAACTTCTCGTAATAGCCGGGGTCGTCGGGGATGTGCATCTTGCGGTACTTGCCGAGATAGGCACCGTCGGCGTCAAACACCGCCGTTGTGTTGTGGTACAGTCCTTCGGCGCGCTTCTCGAACATCGAGCACACCAGCACCACACCCAGTTCCTTGGCCAGCTGCTGGAAGTGCTTGGAGGTAGGGCCGTCGGGTATAGCCTCGGCATACTTGAAGTTATGGTAGTCCTCGGTGTCACAGAAATAGCGCGTGGCGAAGAGTTCCTGCAGGCATATTATCTGCGCTCCCTCCGAAGCCAGTTGCCGCACCTTGTCGGTATAGCGGGCAATATTGTCCGATGGTTCCTCTCCGCAGGCCATCTGCACAAGACCGATTTTCACTTTACTGTTTGTCATTTATCGAGATGTTGATTGTTTTATCGTTGATAAGTTGATATGTTCAATGTGGATATGTGCGTCAGCCTCTATCACATCTATAGTATCTATCGCATCTATATCAATAATACAAAGTTATTGGCCAGCATATCCGCAGCCCCGTGCGGCTGTCGGGGGCTTGGTACGGCTTGGCACTCGCCGTGGTGCAGTCCTCCGGCGGGTCGGCATACGAGCCGCCCATCACCTTGTACTCGGGCCGGTCCTTCGAGCGTGGCGACACAGGCTTGTCGCCTGCCGTAACCAGCTCGCCCACGTTGCCGCTCATATCGAAGAGTCCCAGCTCGTTGGGCACACGCATCGCCACTGGATGTGGCTTCTTGCGGCTGTTGGCCTTGTACCATGCCACGAAGCCTACGTTGTTGCTTCCGGCATAGCGGTAATGCTCGGGATAGAGGCCTCCGCTGGCGGCATAGCGCCATTCCTCCTCGCACAGCAGCCTCACGCCGAACACCAGCGTGGCATCGATGCGGCGGCAGAACTCCATAGCACTGTCGGGCTCCACGTTGGTCACAGGCATCGTGTCGCACACCATGGCCGACGGGTTGTAGTGCATCATGGCACGCCACTGCGCCTGCGTCACCTCGGTCTTGGTCACATAAAGCCCGTGCACCGCCAGCACTCCGTTGTCGCGCAGCTCGGTGTCGCGTGCCACGAACTTGATGGCGAAGACGGCATCGCCCACAGCCACCACGTCCTCCACGTCGTTCTGCGCCGTGGCGGCAACCACGGCAGCCATCATGGGAATCAGCGTCGATATCCTGGCAAACTTCATTATGTGGATATATTATGTGCGTCAGCCTCTATCGCATCTATCGCCTCTATAGTATCTATCTCGTCAAGTTTATGACATAGGGCAGCCTGGCCTGCAGCGGCTCGCCGTACACCAGCGCCTCCAGCTGCTCGTACAGGCTCTCCATCGGGTCGCCCGAGCGCATCTTCAGCTGCCTGCGCAGTGCGGCGCGGCTCTCCTCGTCGCCAAGCTTCAGCAGCATGCTCTGCCACGACTTCTCTTCGGGATATTTCACTATGCTATAGTTCTTCAATCCAGCCTTCTCGGCGGCGATGGCAAGAGCCAAGTTCAGACCTCCGAGGGTGTCGACCAGACCCAGCCTCTGGGCATCCACGCCCGTCCAGCAGCGGCCGCGCGCTATGCTGTCGACATAGTCCACCGTGAGGTTGCGCCCCGTGGCCACACGCAGGCAGAAGGTGTCGTAGAACTGCTCCACGTTGCGCTGCAGCATCTCCATCGCCGTGGGCGACAGCGGCCGCATCACCGAGAGAGCCGCAGAGTTGCGGTTGGTCATCACCGTGTCGGTGGTGATGCCCAGCTTGTGTTTCAGCATGTTGCCCACCTCGGGTATGGTGGCAAACACGCCTATCGAGCCCGTTATCGTGGTGGGTTGGGCCACTATGTAGGTCGCGTTGCTCGATATCTCGTAGCCCGCCGACGCCGCCAGGTCGCTCATCGACACCACCACAGGCTTCTTAGCCTTAGCCTTTACAACCGCGTCGGTCATTATCTCCGAAGCCGTCACAGCGCCTCCCGGCGAGTTGACGCGCAGCACTATGGCCTTCACGTTGTCGTCCTTGGCAGCCTTCTCTATGGCCTTGGCCACGTCGTCGCCGTACACTGCCGTCTGGTAGCCGTTGCCCTTGCCCGGCACCACGTTGCCCTCGGCATACACTATGGCTATCTTCTCCTTGCGGTCTTTGTCTCCGAAGTTCTCGGCATAACGCGCGGCGGCGATGGTGTGACGGCCGTCGTAGCACTCCTTCATGATGGTTTTCATATCAGCCTCGAAGCCCATCACGTCCACCAGGCCGTTGGCCTTGGCGTCGGCAGCCAGGTAGCCGTTCAGGTCGTCAGCAATCTTGTTGACCTTCTCAATGCTCAATCCGCGCGACTGCGCCATGTTGGCCGCCACGTAGTTCCATATACTGCCCACATAGGCACGTATCTGCTCGCGGTTGGCCTCGCTCATGTGGTTCATCGTGTAGGTCTCGCCGGCCGACTTGTACGCGTTGTTCCTCGGACGTATCAGCTGCATCTTCACGTCGAGCTTGTCAAGCAGGTCTTTGTAAAACAGAGCCTCGGCGCCTATGCCGCGGAAGTCCACGAAGCCCGAGGGGTTCAGCATCACCGTGTCGGCCATGCTGGCAATATAGTAGCCCGTCTGCGAATAAGTGTCGGCATAGGCCAGCACCGCCTTGCCGCTCTCCTGGAAACGCTGCAGAGCCGAGCGCAGCTCCTCGGCAACGCCCCACGACACCGCCGAGCCCGAGCCCATATACACGTATATGCCGTTCACGTGGTCGTCCTTGGAAGCCTCGTCGATGGCGGCAAGCAGCTGGTCGAGGCCAACCATCTTCTCCTCGCTCATCAGGGCCAGCAGCTCGTTAGGCTTGCGCTCGCTTATCATGGCCGTAAGGTCGAGCTTCACAAACGAGTCCTCCTTCACGGTTGCCTTCGTGTCCTTGCTCATCGAGCTCAGCGACACGATAAGACTTATCATCATTATAAAAGCCAATATGTTGGCAATGGCAATAACCACCACGAAGCCCAACGCCGAAGCCAGCATGGTCTTCCCGAAAGTCAGCGGCTTGGGCGTCTTCTTCGCCGCCTCACCGTTCTGCATCTGGTTCTTCACCTCCTCCCCCATCGGGGTCTGAATGTTCTCTTCCATTTCTATTATTATTTTATTCTATATATTTTAATAAGTTGAGTAAGTAACGCCACCATTCAATATTTATTGTGACAACACAAAAATAACAAGTTGTGTAGGTTCAACCATACATTCATTTAATCTTTCACACTAATTATTGCGGTACCATTCCTTCAATTCATCCCACTCGGCTTTATGGTCACTCGGCTGCTTATACTTGGATTTATTTGAATAAGCTGTATCAACAACCCTGTCACTCGTATTATACATGTCTTTACTGCACGGAAATGCAAAAGCATAGCACGCCTTGAGTATATTGTCAACATATTTATTGGGACGGACATCATTTTTCTTCACAAACTCATCTAACACAATCAGCATATCTTGATTGCCAATGTAATAATTGTTTCGATATTTGGATTGACTTTTAATGATTTGAAGATAGCTTTTTACCAGATGCGGGTGATGCATAATAATCTCTCTTGTCAACTCGCCGAATGTTTGCACATCCGACCCGACAACATGATGATATATTACAGAAGAAGCCATTAACACTTCTTTACGGACATTAACATTTGTAGTATATTGCTTGATCAATTCTTGACAAACTTCTGTACGAATAACATATCTAATCACCCGCAATGAAATCAATTGTTCCAGATGTAACTTCTCTTCCAAAGACAATATGTTGCGTTTATATTGGTAGAATTGTAATTTATGATTTATATCATATTTACCAATTCCCTCAATCTGAAGATAATAACGACTCAACAAAGTATAAAACAATTTTAATCCAGCCTCATCCTTTGGTGATTTGTCAATGTAATACATATAATCATCCTTAGGAACCAACTCTTCATAAAGACGGATTGGCATACATGGCATTCCGTATTCGGCCCCGGAATCAATGTATGGTCTGTTTTTTATTTCCTTAACAAAACATTCTGCCTTTCCCGGATCCCCATCCTTATACCATTGCTTGACTTTGTCAAGCATCTCCTTTTCCATTTCTATCCTTTTTGACACCTCATGTTCGTATTTAGGGCAGCATATCCATTCCCGCCAACCCTCCGAAATCAAGCGCTCACGAACGCTTTCCTTTGAATAATCCGTATCCAACATATCCGACATGTATATCTCTACACACGGAATATTCAAATCTCGTATTTGCTGACGTTTTTGCTCATCAACCTCGTGTGTCACACAGATTTCTATCCACAGAGGGTGTTCTTTCCCTTGGCTATATTTAATGCCGACACAATCAGTACGCATATTTTTATAAGGCACTTCCAGTAATACTTGGTCAAACGCAATGGACTTTGCCTTTTTCGAATAATAATCGTCATGAAAACCAGGCAACACGAGTTTCTTCTCCTCTGCAATTATCTGTTGCGCCAACATGTGCAATGCTGTCATTCGTGCCCCTGTGCAATCCTCCCCGCTGTAGTGTGCAAAATGATGTTTCTTTGGGTGCCCTCGTTTTTGGCAACCAACCGCTGCCTGCAATGCGGACACAAACACCCACATTCTAATCCATTGGCAACATCGTCAATATGGACCAATATGTTTTCTTTCTCATCAATAGCATATCGCAAATAGTTATTCATCACACAAATACATTTAACATTGACAATTTTTCATAAATAACATCCACCCAAGTGTCGCCGAACACTTTAGTTGAAAAAAGGACACTTGGGCCGAATCCCCGGGCAAAAGGACATATCTCACCGTGGATTATACCCTTCCTCTTTGCCTCGAACTGCAAAACGCAAATTTATATCTCAACCAACTGAAGACCACACTTGTCTCGATATATTGGAAACTTTTTGTCGGAACTAATCAAGGTACGGTGTGTAACTATAGCTGTTGAGACAATCAATCGGTCAAAAGGGTCGGTATGGGCACGACCATTGATAACAGGGAAATCAAGTGTATAGAAATAATCCAAAATCGGTGCATCCGCTTCCACAACCTTAATATAGGACTTTTCAATAACGCGCAGTACATCCGACGGCTTTGCTTTGAGGCTGATCCTGTTTATCTGTTGCAACTGGATGATTTCAACCAACGACAATGCCGACACCGAATATTTGCGGTAACTGCATTCAATATCTTCACGTATGACCGCCGGCAAACGACAATCGTCCGTAAGATACCATATCAACGCCTCAGTGTCAAGCAGATATTGCATCAGTTGCCAGTGCTGAACGGGTCGGCGACCAAATACTCACACTTGGGGAGATATTGTACTTTTCTCCGCTTGCGAGCATTTCTTTTTTTCTTAACAATAGCCTCCATATCACTATACTTCAGTTAGTTCACGTAATCAGACAGCACGTCAGCTCTCTTTATTACAACACTGCAAATATACGCAAAATTTCTTATTCAGCAGAATTATTTTGAATGTTTTTGCCGTTTTGCACTGTTCAAAATCTGTTCATCTAAACTTATGCCATATGACGCATTGTGACTTTAGGTCTATTCGACATTGTGTAATGCACGATGCCATCTAGATGTTTTTCCGACTATTTTTCGATCATTTCCCGACCGATTTTTGACCATTTTTAGATTATTTTCCGACTAATTTTCGATTGATTTTCGAATGAAATAAAGGGTGCATTTAGAGAAGGTATATAGTTGATAAGGAGTTGGTTGGACCAACTCCTTATCAACTATATACTTACGATTTACGTTCTATATACCAAAATTGGGGTGTTGACGGATTTTCAATCTGTTTTTTATACCGCTATTACTTATTGATTACCATATATTTATGCACAAAACTGGTAATTTTGGGCGTTTCTATGGTAGAACGGCTTTTTATGGATGTTTTTGCCGTTTTTGAGACAATGAGATTGGGAACGGAAACCGGGGGTGTTATTTTCTAAAACAAGAGGTGCCATCGACATGCCGGAAAGACTCCCGACGGGTGCGGCGGACGGCAGCTCGGGGTGAAAAAATATATGGCACGGTACAAAGAAATATATGGCACGAGCTGAAATGAAATATTGCGCGAGCTGAAAATATATATAGCTCGGGTGGGGAAATTGCCTAACGGGGGGCGGGGCTACAGCTGGATGTCGAGGTCGACGTGGTAGTGGCGGCCGTCGTCGGTTATTGCGAGGCTGTGGCGCGACGGGTAGAGGAGCTCGAGCCTGCGGCGGCAGTTGGCTATGCCTATGCCTTCGGCTTCGTTGCCGCGCTTCATCACGGGGTTGTCGATGTCGAAATGCAGATGGCTGCCCGACACGTGGAGGTTGATGAGTATGGTGGACTCCTCGTGCGACGACACGCCGTACTTGAAGGCGTTCTCGACAAAGGTGATGAGCAGCATCGGTGCCACGGTGGCAGCACTGCCGTCGGGCGCTATGGAGTGGTTGAAAATCACCTTGGTACACTCGCCCATGCGGTTACGCTGCAGGTCAACGTACTTCTGCAGGTAGCCGGTCTCCTCACTGACAGGCACGCGCTCCTCGACGGCGTGGGTGTACATATACTTCATCATGTCGATGAACTGCACGAAGGCCTCCTCGGTGCGTTCGGAGCGGGTTATAACCATGCCGTAGAGCATGTTGAGGGTGTTGAAGAGGAAGTGGGGGTTGATTTGTGCGCGGTAGAGGGCGAGCTCGGCTTTCTGGTGCTCGGTCTCGACAGCGCGCTGACGCTCACGCTGTTTCTGCAACTCGCCGAGTGCGCCGACGAAGAAGCTGAAGGCCTCGACGGCCACGAAAAGTATCCACACCGACTGCTGGTGCTTGCGCAGCCAAGGCAGGAAGCGGTGCGACAGGGGCTGGACGAGGTAATAGTAGGGATTTTCGATGTTGAAGAGGGTGATGCCGTAAGTCACTGCTATAGAGGCCAGGAGGATGCCTGTGGCCATCCACCGCCCGCGGGCCGATTTGAAGGCCAGGGGGATGGTGAGTTTGCGGTTGACGAAATAGACGGCATAAAGCCATATCAAAAACACGAAAACGAAGAGCGGATAGTCGTAAAACCACCTCTCGACAGGGAAGACAAGTATCATCATTGGCAGCATGATGATGCAGAAAACAATGTCGAAACCTTTCAGTAACTTGTTGTCTTCGTTGTTCGCCACTACATTCTTGTTGTTCGCCATTATTATTTTTTTGGTATTGCAAAAATAAGTAATTTTGCAAAATAAAAAATAAAAACAATCATGTTGAGACGAATTTTATATGCCGGTGTTGTTTCTGCGCTGATGATTTCGTGCGGCGGCGACAAGGAAAAACCATCCACCGCCGAACTGCCCACGATGACCGTGGAACGCACCAGTCTGGAGCTTGAAACCGAGTATGCCGCCCGTATGACCGGGCGCCAGATGGTGGACATACGTCCGCAGGTGTCGGGAGTGATTACCAAGATATGCATCACCGAGGGCGACATGATACGCAAGGGACAGCTGCTGTTTGTGATTGACCAGGTGCCCTACCGCGCCGCGCTCGAGGTGGCCACGGCCAACGTGAAGACCGCCGAGTCGAGCCTGGCCTCGGCAAAGCTCAAGCTGCAAAGCAACAACGTCCTGTTTGCCAAAAAGGTGATATCGGAGTACGACTTGCAGCTGTCGAAGAACGAGGTGGCCGCCGCCGAGTCGGAACTGGCGCTGGCCAAGGCTCGCGAGACGGCGGCACGCAACGACCTGTCGTATACCGAGATAACGAGCCCCGTTGACGGCGTGGCTGGCATGATACCCCATCATGTAGGCACGCTGGTGAGCAGCAGCATGGCCGAGCCGCTGGTCACGGTGTGCGACGACGGCGTGATATACGCCTATTTCTCGCTCACCGAGAGCCAGGTGATAAGCATGGTGAACGAATACGGCTCTACCGAGAAGTTCATAGCGCAGGCGCCTCCGGTGCGGCTGGTGATGAGCAACGGCGAGATGTACGAGGGCGAAGGCCGCATCGACGCCGTGAGCGGCGTTGTCGACGCCGGCACGGGAGCCGTGACGGTGCGCGCCGCCTTCGGCAACCGCAACCACCTGCTGCGCAACGGCGGCAGCGGCCGCGTGGTGCTTCCGGCAAGCCACGACAGCTGCCTGGTGATACCTCAGTCGGCCACCTACGAGCTGCAGAACCGCGTGTTCGTGTACAAAGTGCTGGCCGACACCTGCACCGCCACGCAGGTGAGCGTGTACAAACACAACGACGGCAAACATTATATAGTAGAGTCGGGCCTTGAAGAGGGCGACGTGATTGTTGCCTCGGGCGCCGGACTGATTAAAGAAGGGGCCCGCGTGAAATGAATGCCAAGATGTTTGTAAGGCGGCCGGTACTGGCCTGCGTCATATCGGCACTCATACTGATATTGGGTGTGATAGGTCTCGTCAACCTGCCGCTTGAGCAGTTTCCCAACATAGCCCCGCCCACGGTGCGTGTCTCGTTCAACTACACGGGCGCCAACGCCGAGACGGTGATGAAGAGCAGCATCGTGCCGCTCGAGGAGGCGCTGAACGGAGTGGAGAACATGATGTGCATGACCTCGTCGGCCTCGAACAGCGGCGAGGGCAACGTGTACGTATACTTCCGCCAGGGCACCGACCCCGACATTGCCACGGTCAACGTGCAGAACCGCATAGCCGTTACGCAAAGCAAGCTGCCCGCCGAGGTTACCAAGAGCGGCATCAACATACGCAAGCGGCAGACGAACAACATCAAGTCGATATCGCTCTTCAGCCCCGACGACTCGTACGACTTTGAATTCCTTACCAACTACCTGCGTATCAACATAGAGCCGCGCCTGTCGCGTATAGCCGGCGTGGGTGAGGTGAGCATCTACGGCTCGGAATACTCCATGCGTATATGGCTCGACCCCGCCAAGATGGCCCGCTACAGTCTGGTGCCCTCCGACATCTCGAAGGTGCTGGCCGAGCAGAACATTGAGTCGCCCACAGGCACGCTGGGCGCCGAATCGCCCAACTCCTTCCAGTATGTGCTTAAATACCACGGCCGCTGCGAGGAGGTAACCGAGTACGAGGACATGGTAATCAAGTCGCTGCCCAACGGCGACGTGCTGCGCATCAAGGATGTGGGACGTGTGGAGCTCGGCTCGACGAGCTACAGCCAGCACAACCGCGTGAACGGTCACCCGGGTATCAACTGCGGCATAGCGCAGACCTCGGGCTCGAACGCCAACGAGGTGATAAAGGCCATCGACGCCGAGGTAGAGGCCATACGCGCCGAACTGCCCAAGGGCATTGAGATTGTTGACCAGATGAGCGTCAAGGACTTCCTCGACGCATCGATAAAGAACGTGCTGCGCACCCTGATGGAAGCCATACTGCTGGTGGTGCTGGTGGTGTACCTGTTCCTGCACGACTGGCGTGCCACGCTGGTGCCGACCATAGCCATCATCGTTTCGCTGGTGGGCACCTTCGGCATCATGTACTTCATGGGCTTCAGCCTCAACCTGCTGACGCTGTTTGCACTGGTGCTGGTGATAGGCACCGTGGTCGACGACGCCATCGTGGTGGTGGAGGCCGTCAAAGAGCGCATGGACCGCGAGCACTGCTCGGCGTTCGCCGCCTCCGAGGGCGCCATGGAGACCCTCACCTCCCCCATCCTCACCATCACGCTGGTGTTCATGGCGGTGTTCATCCCCGTGAGCTTCATCAGCGGCACGACGGGTATCTTCTACAAGCAATTCGGCATCACCATGGCCGCCGCCGTAGCCATATCGTGCCTTAACGCCTTGACTCTGAGTCCGGCGCTCTGCGCCTTGGTGCTGCGCTCCGACGGCGAGAGCCGCCACGGCTTCGCCGAGCGCCTGGGCATGGCCTTCGACGCATCGCTAGACAGCATGCGCAAGCGCTACATCGGCGGCATATCCAAGCTACTCAAGCGTCCGTGGACGGCGTTGGCGGCGCTGCTGGTGTTTGTGGGCGGCTTCGCCTACATGCTGGCTACCACCAAGACGGGCTTCGTGCCCAAAGAGGACCAGGGTACCATCAACGTGAACGTGCAGACCGCCCCGGGCACAAGCCTGGCGGTGACCACGGCGGTGATGGACCGCATCGACTCGTGCATCGCCTCGATACCGCAGGTAAAGGTGTACTCACGCGTCGACGGCAAGAGCGCCCAGCACGACTTCACCCCCTCGGCGGGTTCTTTCACCATACGACTGAAAGACTGGAGCCAGCGCAAGGGCAAGGACGAGGACATCAACGCCGTTATGGAGGAGATTTACCGCCGCACGGCAGGCATCACCGAGGCCAAGATACGCACCTCGACGCGCTCGATGATATCGGGCTACGGCAGCACCAGCGGCTTCGAGATGTACGTGCAGGACAAACAGGGCGGCAGCTTCGACGACCTACTGAAACAGACACGCCGCTTCCTCGACGAGTTGAACCGCCGTCCCGAGATTTCGCGTGCATACACCAACTTCGACACCAAATACCCGCAGTACCGCGTCGACGTTGACGCGGCACGGTGCCTGCGCAACGGGGTGTCGCCCGCCGACGTGCTGGGAGCCCTCTCGGGCTACGTGGGCGGCAACTACGCCTCCAACATCAACCTCTACACCAAGCTCTACAGGGTTATGGTGCAGGCGTCGCCCGAATACCGCCTCGACCCCGAGTCGCTGAGCAACATGTACGTGCGCAACGACAAGGGCGAGATGTCGTCGCTGGCACAGTATATTAAACTCACGCGCGTGTACGGCTCGGAGACGGTGTCGCGCTTCAACCTCTTCAACGCCATCAGCGTCATGGGCGAAGCCGCCGAGGGCTACAGCTCGGGCCAGGCCATCGAGGCCATACGCGAGGTGGCGGCGCAGACCCTGCCCAACGGCTACGGCTACGACTTCTCGGGCATGACGCGCGAAGAGGCCGAGATAGGCAACTCGTCGGCCATAGTGTTCGCCATCTGCATAATATTCATATACCTAATACTCTGCGCCTTGTACGAAAGCATCTTCATACCGCTGGCGGTCATCCTGGCGGTGCCCTTCGGCCTGGCGGGCAGCCTGCTCTTTGCCAACATCTGGGGCATCGAGAACAACATCTACCTACAGATTGGTCTCATCATGCTTATCGGCCTGCTCAGCAAAACGGCGATACTCATTACCGAGTATGCCTCGAAGCGGCGCGACGCGGGACTCTCGGTGCCCGAGGCGGCCGTTGAGGCGGCACGCATCCGCCTGCGCCCCATACTGATGACGGCCCTCACCATGATAGTGGGCCTGCTGCCGCTCTGCTTCTCGAGCGGCGTGGGTGCCAACGGCAACCGCTCGGTGGGCGTGGGCGCTGTGGGCGGCATGCTCGTGGGCACCATAGCCCTGCTGCTGGTAACGCCGGTGTTCTTCGTGCTCTTCAAGAAGATCGAAGAACGGGTCATGCCCAAGCGCAACGTATGATTTCTCAAAAATGTTAAAACGTAGTAGATATTTGTTTATGAAACGCATATACAGAGAGCACGGGCGCACGGCCCGTCAATGGTTCGGACTGCTGACGGTGTCGGCCGTCACGCTTCTCGCCATGAGCAGCTGCGCGATATACGGCACCTATCACCGCGACAATATCGAAGACATAGACAGCCTGTACGGCACTGCGGCCTCGACCGACACCGTGGCGGTGCCCGGCTGGCGGCAGTTCTTCAGCGACCCGCAGCTGCAAAGCCTCGTCGAGACGGGACTCAGCCGCAACGCTGACCTCGGCATGGCTCGGCAACGGGTGCTGCAGGCACAGGCACGCCTGTCGTCGGCACGGCTCGACTATCTGCCGTCGCTCTCGCTGACCCCCGAGACCTCGGTCGATGCCTTCAACGGCACCACGAGCACCTCGTGGGAGCTTGCGGCCACCGCCTCGTGGGAGATAGACATCTTTGGCCGCGTAACCAACGCCAAACGCGGCGCACAGGCCGCCCTGATGGCCTCCGAGTCCTACTGCAAAGCCGTACAGACACAGCTCGTCGCCACGATAGCCGAGAGCTACTACTCGCTGCTGCTCGTCGACGCCAAGCTCACCGTGGCCGCGCAGACCCTCGAAAGCTGGACGCAGTTCATCAGCACCCTCGAAGCCCTCAAGGAGGCAGGCAACGCCACCGAGGCGGCGGTGCAACAGGCCGTGGCGCAGAAGTTGGCCCTCGACGCCGACATACTGTCGCTGAAGCAACAGCAACGCGAGGCCGAGAACACCCTGTGCACCCTCCTGCTGTGGTCGCCGCGCACCATATCGCGCGACACGCTGCCCGCCGAGGTATTCCCCGTGCCCCTCGAGGCCGGCGTACCGGCGCAACTGCTCGACCGCCGACCCGACGTGTGCCAAGCCGAGGCCGAGCTGATGCAGTCGTTCTATAACGTCAACGCCGCGCGCGCTGCCTTCTTCCCACAGCTCACCCTCGCGGGCACGGCGGGCTGGACCGACAGGCACAGCGGCATATCGGTCGACCCCGCGCAGCTCTTCGTCAACGCCGCCGCGTCGCTGCTGCAGCCCGTGTTCCAACGCGGCCACCTGCGCGCCAACTACCGCGTGGCCGAGGCCGAGCGTGAGGCAGCACTGCTCAACTACCAGCAGACGGTGCTACGTGCCGGAGCCGAGGTCAACAACGCCCTGTACCAAAGCCAGACGGCGCAGCAGCGCATCACCGTCGACTCGGCACGAGTCGAAGCCCTCAACAAAGCTGTCGACCACACCATGCAGCTCATGCAGTACGGCCGCGCCAACTACCTGGAAGTGCTCACAGCCCAGCAGTCGCTGCTCTCGGCACGCCAGGCTCTGGCCGAAGACGTCTACACCCGCGCCCTGGCTATGATAAGCCTCTACCACGCCATCGGCGGCGGCACCGACTGATAACTATTGATACGTGTCGGCTTTGATGTTTTTTGTGTATTTTCGGAAAAAAGTCGTATCTTTGCATTACGGAATTTACGTTACGGAATTTACGTAATACATTACAAGCAATTAATACTGACTATAATATGAGCAAAAACATTCTAAACCCCTTTATATGTCAAGGTTATGAAAGTCCGGATTACTTCTGCGACCGCGAGGAAGAAACCGAAAAACTGCTATCATCGCTATATAATGGGCGAAATATTACCCTCGTTTCACCAAGAAGATTGGGCAAAACAGGGCTTATTTTGAATGCTTTTCACCGCATCCAATCGGAAAACAAAGACGCCGTCTGCATCTACATCGACATATTCCCCACCCAGAACCGGCACGAACTGGTCAATATGCTCGGCACAACGGTGCTCAATGACGCCATGTCGCGAGGCAAAGCCTTCGGCAGGAAGGTGTTGAACCTCATGGGCGCGTTACGTCCCATGGTTAGCATCGACAACATGACGGGGCTTCCGAACGTTACCGTGAATATCGACCCTGCGCAGGCCGAGATGTCATTGCAAAGCATCTTTGCCCATCTGAACCGCATCAACAAAGAGGTGTTTATCGCCATTGATGAATTCCAGCAAATAACAGGATACCCTGAAAGTGGTACAGAAGCACTGCTCAGGTCGCACATACAGTTCCTGCGCAACGTCCATTTCATCTTCTCTGGCAGCAAGCAGCACCTTATGTCGGAGATGTTTCTCTCGCCACAACGTCCTTTCTACCAGAGCACCGACATCATGAACCTTATGCCTCTGAAAGAAGAGACCTACTACGTGTTTGCCAACAGCTTCTTTGAGAGGAAAGGCGGACGACTCGACCGCGAGGTTTTCCATGAACTGTACACCACCTTCGACGGGTATACCTGGTATATACAGTCGGTATTGAACCGCTTATATGAGAGCCACAAGACAGTAAATGCAGTTGAACAGTTGCACAACACCATCCTTTCGGTAACCGAAAGCAAAGCACCGCAATACGAAAGTCTGGCGCACCTCCTCACCAGCAACCAGTTCGCAGTACTACGGGCCATAGCCAAAGACGATGTTGTCGGCGAGCCGACAAGCAAGGAATTCTTGAAGAAGCATAAACTTCCCAGTGCCAGCAGCGTAAAGACCGCCCTTGAAATGCTCGTCGACAAAGAGCTGGCCTACCGACAGCCCGATGGCTACATCGTCTACGACCGCTTCCTCGGGATATGGCTGAAACGGCTGTAAATAAAGTACTCAGTATCATGGACGCAGTAGCATACACGAACGACACTGACACGACGCGGACACCTCGCACAAGGCACATCGCCAAAGAGTCTACCGCCAAGGTCGCAAAAACTCCTGAGAGCGAACTGATGACAGTTGAGGAATATTTCGGCATACTCAGAAAAAGAGTAAACGAATACTATGACAATCTATAATGTCCGATTGCATAGCTCCGCCATGCGCGACATGGACGATTAGGAGGAATATCTAAAGTCCGTCATGTCGCAGATAGGCGCAAACAAGTAAATCGACACGATGATTGCCGAGGTGATGTCGCTATCGGTATTTGCCGACCTCTACCGTCCTAGTACAAAAGAAGACATACTACAGTACCATCCACAAGCCCGACGCATGGTGAGCCATAACAAGCGTTGGGTTTATATCTTCCATATCGAGTCCGAGACCGTCATTGTCGACCGCATCCGTCCCGCGAAACTTATCACAAAATAAGTGGTTTTGCTCACAAGCCACCGACCTCTATTATCCGAGGCTTGTAGCTGATATTGTAATCTTTGTCCATACGCCTAGGTCAAAAAAGGGTTGCCTCTCGAAATAATCTTCGTACATTTGCAAATTGAAACAACACCGAATCATGGACGCAGTAGCATATACAAACAACACTGACACAGCGCAGATGCCTCACACAAGGCGCATCCATAAAGCCTCTACACGTCACGCAGAGATTTCCAAGACCCCCGAAAGCGAGCTGATGTCTGTGGATGAATATTTCGACATGGTGTGGAACCGCTACATGGAGAAATACGAAAAACTACACAGATAAGATTTCCCAAAAGCGCAGCGTCATGTCGGGAATATGCCCGACCTCATACTTATTGGTCTCGGCGATGCAAAAAAGCGAAGGGTCGGCCATGTGGCCGACCCTTCGCTTTTGCCTTTATAATCACTCGCCGGAGGCTTAGTGTCTTTTCTCCTTGATACGGGCTTTCTTGCCGGTAAGGTTGCGGAGATAGAAGATACGGGCTCTGCGGACGGCACCGCGCTTGTTCACGTCGATCTGTTCGATAAACGGTGAGGCGAAAGGAAATATCCTTTCCACGCCGACGCCATTGGCTATCTTGCGAACAGTAAAGGTCTCGGTAGCTCCGCTTCCGCTGCGCTGCAGCACAACGCCTTGGAAGTTCTGGATTCTCTCTTTGTTTCCTTCTTTGATTTTATAGTGTACAGTGATGGTATCGCCAGCCTTGAACTCGGGGAACTCCTTGCGCTCGACCAAATTCTCTACATATTGCATTAATTCAGTTTTTCCCATGATCTTAAAAGTTTTAAAGGTTTATCATTTCTTTACCATCTTGACAACAGCGGTGAAGGCCTCGGGATTGTTCATGGCGAGGTCGGCCAGAACCTTGCGGTTCAGCTCGATGTTGTTCTTGTGTAATTCACCCATAAACACGGAATACGAGATACCGTTCATGCGGCAACCGGCGTTGATACGGTTGATCCACAGTGCGCGGAACTCGCGTTTCTTGTTCTTTCTGTCACGGTAGGCGTAGGTCTGACCTTTTTCCCATTTGTTCTTGGCTACGGTCCACACGTTTTTACCTCTGCCCCAATAACCTTTGGTGCGATTGAGGATTTTCTTTCTGCGGGCTCTTGAAGCCACTGCATTGACTGATCTTGGCATAATCTTTAATTTTTTTTCGTTTAAGCGGAGGCCTCGCGGCCTCTCTTTGGTGCTCTAAACAATGGTTAATAACTCCGTTTTTACGCTAAAAGCATGCGTTTGACGCGCTTCTCGTCATCGCGGCTCACCAGGGCGGTGTGGTCGAGATTGCGTTTCTGCGTGGTCTCCTTCTTAGTCAGGATGTGACTGTGATAGGCATGCTTTCTCTTGATTCTGCCGGTGCCGGTGAATTCGAAACGTTTCCGGGCAGCGGCCTTGGTTTTCATCTTAGGCATTA
Organism: Bacteroidales bacterium; assembly: GCA_017962615.1. Taxonomy (GTDB): domain Bacteria; phylum Bacteroidota; class Bacteroidia; order Bacteroidales; family P3; genus Colimorpha. Next base: position 45,758 of record JAGCUZ010000054.1, read on the forward strand.
CTCTACTGTTTTGTTGATTAGACATTTCGGGAGCCTCGGCCCTCACGGGTTACGGCTCCTTTGTTATTGTGATTATAAAGGTTTACTTCTTTGGTGCAATTATCATCAGCATCCGTTTGCCTTCCAGGCGCGGCATCACCTCGGGCTTGCCGTAGTCGAGCAGCGCTTCGGCGAACTTCAGCAGCTGCGCTTCGCCTTGCTCCTTGTACAGGATGCTGCGGCCTTTGAAGAACACGTCCACCTTCACCTTGTTGCCCTCCTTGAGGAAGCGCATGGCGTGGTTGAGCTTGAACTCGAAGTCGTGGTCGTCGGTCTGCGGACTCAGGCGTATCTCCTTGATGACTATCTTCGTCGACTTGGCCTTCATCTCTTTCTGTTTCTTCTTCTGCTCATAGAGGAACTTCTGGTACTCTATGACGCGGCACACCGGCGGGTTGGCCGTAGGCGATATCTCCACCAGGTCGAGCCCGCGGCTGTAGGCCAGCTCCAAGGCTTCTTTAGTATTGTAGATGGCTGTCTCGATGCCATCTCCCACCACTCGCACCACCGGGTCGGTGATACGTTCGTTGATGCGGTGTTCGGGTTCTTTCTTGGCAGGTCCTCTGCCTCGTCCGTAGTTGTTGGGGTTGGACGGTTTGATCGGTGCTGCTATAACTTGTCTCTCCTATTTTAGGTTATTACTTTTATATTGTTCTTTACGTTGTTGTTACATCACTTCGGCTATCTCGTCGCCGATAATCTTTGCGAAGGCTTCGGGGGTCATGCTGCCCATGTCGCCTGCGCCCTGACGGCGCACGCTCACCGTGCCCTCGCCTATCTCCTTCTCGCCCAGTATAAGCATGAAGGGGTACTTGGCCAGTTCGGCGTCGCGTATCTTGCGCCCTATCTTCTCGTCGCGCATGTCGATGCCGCCGCGCAGGTCCATAGCCTCCAGCTTGCCCTTCAGCTCCTTGGCCTGCTCTATGTATTTCTCGCTCACCGGCAGTATTACGAACTGCTCGGGGGTGAGCCACAGCGGGAACTTGCCGCCCGTGTGCTCTATAAGCACGGCGCAGAAACGCTCCATCGAGCCGAACGGCGCACGGTGTATCATCACCGGACGGTGCTTCTGGCCGTCGCTGCCTATATATTCAAGGTCGAAGCGCTCGGGCAGGTTGTAGTCCACCTGTATGGTACCCAGCTGCCAGCGGCGCCCTATGGCGTCCTTCACCATGAAGTCGAGCTTCGGACCGTAGAAGGCGGCTTCGCCAAGTTCCACCTTAGCGTTGATGCCCTTCTCCTCGCAGGCCTCCTTGATGGCGGCCTCGGCCTTGGCCCAGTTCTCGTCGCTGCCCACGTATTTGGTGGTGTTCGACGGGTCGCGCAGCGATATCTGTGCCTCCCACTGCTCGAAGCTCAGGGCCTTGAAGATGATCTGTATGATCTCCATCACCTTGATGAAATCCTCCTTCACCTGGTCGGGACGGCAGAATATGTGGGCGTCGTCCTGCGTGAAAGAGCGCACGCGCGTCA
>JAGCUZ010000055.1 GCA_017962615.1 Bacteroidales bacterium
AAGGACGTGCAGAGCGCCCTGGCGCCCATCACCGCCGCCGAGGCCAAGGAGATGCTCACGCAGCTGCGCGGCTACAAGATCCTGCAAGGCGTGCGTGGCCAGGAGGCCGTCAACCTCGACCTCTATGCCGACCAGATAGCCCGCGTCAGCGCCCTCGTGCAGGCCGCACCCGAGATTGCCGAGATGGACCTCAACCCGCTGCTTGGCAACCCGCGTTACGTGACCGCCGTCGACGCCCGCATCCGCCTGGAAAAGTAAAGAAAGCTCCTGTTTGGAGCTTTTGATGGTAAAAACTCTTAGAGCCACCAGACTTCTGGTGGCTCTAAGTTTATTCGTAAACGAGGGTGCTGAGGCGGGAAGGAGCGCAGATTGACGAAATCATAAAGGGAATATGATTGTAGATACTTTTTTTTTATTCATAACAATGTAAATTTAAATTTTTTTTTTAATTTTGCATGGTTAATCAAAAGTAATAAAAATGGAATATATCAATAGAATAGAGGAATATGCGATTCGTGATGCCATAAAGAACTTCCCTGTAGTTGCCGTACTTGGACCTCGACAATGTGGCAAATCGACCATGGTGAAACATCTTGTGAAAGAATTTCCAAACAGTCTGTATCTTGATCTCGAGAGACCATCCGACCTACAGAAATTAAATGATGCGGAATGGTTTTTAAGCCACCATAGCGACAAGTTGATATGTATAGACGAGATTCAACGGCACCCCGACCTTTTCCCCACTATCCGCAGTCTGGTTGATGACGAAGGTCGTAACGGTCGTTTTCTCATCCTCGGTTCAGCGTCGCGTGACTTACTGCGCCAGAGTTCGGAGACATTGGCGGGACGTATTGTTTATAAACGGCTCACTCCATTCCTGTGGAAAGAGATTGAAGGACGATACCCTTTGAATGACTATCTTTTTATGGGCGGATTTCCGCGTAGCATTATGGCCTCTTCACCTAAGGTGTCATCGGAATGGATGGAGAGTTTCATCAGTACCTTTCTCGAGCGCGACCTCCTTCAATGGAAAGGAGCCACACCGTCAACCATGCGCCGCCTTTGGCAGATGCTTGCACACAGCAATGGACAGACCGCCAACTATTCGCGCCTTGCCGACTCATTGTCCGTTTCATCAGTAACCATAAAGAACTATATTGACTTGCTGAGTGACACCTTTATGGTGACCGTCGTCTCCCCCTATACCTCCAATTTTGGACGTCGTCTTGTGAAAGCCCCTAAGGTTTATGTCGCAGATGCCGGTATCACCACGTCGCTGCTACAACTACACGGCTATGACGATCTCGTTGGTTCCATTGCACTCGGCTCTGTTTGGGAGCAGATGGTGGCTAGCAACATCAAGGGGCATTTCCCTGAAGCAGAAATAACATTCTACCGCAGTACAAACGGTGCGGAAGTGGACTTCGTGGTCAAACAAGACAGAAGTGTTTTTGCTGTGGAATGTAAATGCACAAAATCACCAATCTTACAAAAAGGTTTTTACAATGCCATAGCAGACATTCAGCCCATACATTCTTTTGTGGCAGCCCCAGTGGCAGAAGGATGGCCAATGAAACTAGGCATAGATGTGGTGTCAATAAGTGAACTAATTGATAAAATTGGGAATTATGGGCAAGATTGACGAAATCATAAAAGAGTTGTAGCGTATGAGTAAGATGTCTTTCCGATTCTATAAAGACCACAGGGACTATTATACAGGGTCTCAATTCGGTTAACGAAACTGTTATATTTAACGAAAAACGCTACTCGTAAACGAGGGTGCTGAGGCGGGAAGGGGCGAAGAGGTCGGCGGCGAGGGCATGGAGCTGGGAGGAGGTGAGCGCGAGGATGTCGCGGACGGTGTCGTCGAGGGTGTCAACGGTGCCGTAGACCAGACAGGCTTTGCCCATGGCCTGCATCTCGTTGAGGCCGTTGTCGGCGGCGATGGTGAGCTGTCCTATCAGCTGCCGCTGTGCCTGACGCAACTGGGCAGGGGTGAGTGGCTCGGTGGCAAGGCGGCGCAGCTCGGCCTCGATCAGCTGGAGCGTGCGCTGCCGCGAGTCGCGGTCGACGCCGGCATATATGCAGAAGAGACCGGCATCGGTGAAGAGGGTGTACTGCGACTCGATGGTGTAGCAGAAGCCGTAACGCTCACGCACGGCCACATTGAGTCGCGAGTTCATGGCAGGACCGCCGAGGATGTTGTTGAGCAGGGTGAAGGCGGTGCGGCGCTGGTCGTGGAGGCCGGGGGCGGGACATCCAAGGATGAGGTGGGTCTGATGGGTGTGGCGTGAACGGACTTCGTGGAAGGGGGAGATGTTGAGTTGTGGATATGTTGATTTGTTGATACGTGGATATGTTGATACGTTGATATGTGGATATGTTCGCTCGTCAAGCTCGCGGGGCTCACCAGATAAGTTGATATGTTGAGTTCCACTGGGACTTTCTTCTGGATAGGGGCCGAAGTATTTCTCGCAGAGGCGCACGAGGGCTGGCATGGCGACGTTGCCCACCACGCTGACGACCATACGACTGGGGGTGTACAGCTCGTGCATGCGTTGGCGCAGCATCGCGGGTGTGAAGCGGCGCACGTTGCGCTTGGTGCCGAGGATGTTGTGGGCAAGGGGATGGCCTGCGAAGGCGAGCTCTTCGTACTCGTCGTAGATAAGCTCGGCGGGGCTATCGCGGTAGCTGTCGATCTCTTCGATGACTACGTCGCGCTCGCGGATAATCTCGGCTTCTGGGAAAGTGGAGTGGAACAGGATGTCGGCAAAGAGCTCGAGGCAGCGGTCGAGGTGGCAGGTGAGCGAGGTGGCGTAGATGCAGGTCTCCTCCTTGGTGGTGAAGGCGTTGAGCTCGCCGCCCACGCCGTCGATGCGGCTGAGGATATGGCGGGCGCGCCGGTGCTCGGTGCCTTTGAAGAGGGAGTGCTCGATGAAGTGGGCCAGGCCTTCGGCGGGACCTTCTTCGTGGCGTGAGCCGACACCGATGGTGACACTGCTATAGGTGACGGGCGACTGAGTGGGCTTGAGAACTATGCGCAGGCCGTTGGAAAGTGTGTGGTAGTGGTACAATAGGAATTAAAAATTAAGAATTAAAAATTAAAAATTGGCTGGCGCGTTTCCAGCTGCATTACCAAGGTGTTGCCATGGGCTGGCGGGTTTTGCTATTATGTAGCGTTGTTGATATATTTCTTTCAAAATCATTTCTTGAGATTTTATATTAGATTTTGTGGGATTTTGAGGCCTTTAGGCCGACCAGCCACTTAGAACTTATAACTAAAACATATCAGCGAATTAGCAGGACGGTGCCTTTCTTGGTGTGGATGCTGTTGGGACTGTGGTAGAAGGTGTAGCGGGCAAGGTAGACATAGGTGCCGTGTGGACAGGGCTGGCCGTGGGAGGTGCCGTCCCATTGTGCTCCTACCTCGTTGAAGGAGGCCACGAGCAGGCCTGTGCGCGAGTAGATGTCGAGCTGCATGGTGGCGAGGCTGTCGGCATAAAGACCGAAGTGGCTGTTGGCAGGGTCGGAGGGCATGAAGGCCGAGGGTGCCCAGAGGTCGACGCGACGCAGGCGTATGACGCGCACTGCCGTGTCGCTGCAGCCGTAGCGGTTCCACACGTCGAGGGTGATAGTGACGGAGTCGCGTGAGAGGGGATAGTCGTAGCGCAGGAATCGCGCGGTGTCGGTATATGAGGGTAGATGCCAGAGGCGGGCGACGGTGCCGGTGCTCTCGTCGAGAAGGCGTAGGTGGTTGCTCTCGTAGGTGACGGCATTGGGTTGTATCGTCGGGCGTGCCGTTACATGGGGATACCAGGCGAGGGAGAGGGTGAGCAGGCTGTCGCAGCCGTGGATGGTGGGGAGGGTGACGGCGTGGAAGCCGGAGTCGCGGAAGACGCGCCCGGCAAAGAGGAGCGAGTCGTGGTCGCAGATGGTGTCGCTGTAGTGGTCGCTGTAGACGGGCCAGACGTCGAGATGCAGCTGCACCACGCTGTCGCAGCCGTGCGTGGTGTGGAGGCGGAGGAGCTGGTCGGTGGTCTGCCACAGCAGGTAGCCCTCGGCGCGGAACGTCTCGCCCTGGCAGATGCTCACGGTGTCGAAGAGGCCGTAGTAGGAGGGGTTGGCGTGCAGGTGGAGAGTGCGCAGGCTGTCGCAGCCGTAGACGGTGGTGTAGAAGAAGGGGTAGGTGCCGGGGTCGGTGTAGAGTGCGCCGTCGAAGAGGGTGTAGCGGCCTTGGCAGACGGTGTCGTAGAAGTGGAGGTCGTAGGCTTTGCGAGCCGAGAGGCGCATGGTGAGGATGCTGTCCTGGCCGTGCGACGCCTGGCCTTGCAGGTTGACAGTTCGGATGCTTTGCATGGTGCCGCTCCAGTCGAAGTCGGCACTGTCGAAGAGGATGCCGTTCCAGAGTATCGGCAGCTTGTCGCCGCAGAGCACGCTGTCAGCAGTGTCATAGACGTTGTACCACACGTGCAGGTGGTAGTATATAACGCTGTCGCAGCCGAGGTGGGTTGCGAGGACTACGGTGTCGCTGGCCGTGCCTGTATAGCTGGTGCCGTTCCATACCCGAGGCAATTGGTTTTCAATGGTGGTGTCGAGTATGGTGACGGCATAGGTGGGGGCTACCGTAAGGAAGAGGGTTACAATGCTGTCGCAGCCGTGAGTGGTTGCGAGGGTGGCGGTGGCACGGGTGCTGGAGGTATAGAGGGTGTCGTTCCACTGGTAGACGGTGCCTTGGCAGACGGTGTCGTAGATATTGTTGCGGTAGGAGGGGTGGACCGTGAGGCTGAGCACGAGCACGCTGTCGGCTCCGCCTTGGGCAACGCCGGTGCGGCGGCGGTAGAGGGTGCGCGAACCGGTGAAAAGTTCGCCGTCCCATAGCAGCGGGAGCTGGGTGTCGCATACGGCGCTGTCGATTCTCTGCACGGCGTCGGGCCACACCCAGAGGGAGTAGTTGATAAGGCTGTCGCAGCCGTGGACGGTGAGCAGGTTGATGAGCGTGTCGGCCACGGGGGTACGGAAACAGGTGCCGGCGAAGCACCTTGGTAGCTGGTTCTCTACGACGGTGTCAACCACAGTGAGGTGCGCCGTGGGATAGAAGGTGAGACGGAGGTCGGTGATGCTGTCGCAGCCGTCGACCGAACGGGTGTACCAGCGGTAATGCCCCGAGACGGTGTAGGTGCCGCCGTTGAAGATATAGGGCTGGTCGTCGCAGAGGGTGTCGGCGTAGCGCAGGAAATAGGTGGGGCGTACATGGAGTGTGTAGACCACTATGCTGTCGCCGCCGGTGGAGGCTGCGCCGGGGATGGTGTCGATAAACACCGAGGCGTGCTCGAAGAGATGGCCGTGCCAGCGCAGGGGCAGGGCGTCGTCGCACACGGTGGTGTCAAGCTCGCACTGCGCGTTGTAGTGTACTCGGAGGGAATAGATTATGACGCTGTCGCAGCCGAGGTGGGTGGTGAAGCGCAGCATGGTGTCGGCAACGGGCTGGTGGAAGGTGACTCCGCCGAAATGCCATGGCAGCGCCGACTCGTCGATGGTGTCGGTGAGGCGTTGCATGGAGGTGGGGTTTACCTGCAGGATGAGTGTGACAACGCTGTCGCAGCCGTGGACGGTGTGGAATGTTGCGGTGGCACGGGTACTACGGGTGTAGCTTGTTCCGTGCCAAGTGTAGTTGACGCCTTGGCAGACGGTATCTCGGAATTCGGACGAATACGTAGGATGCACATGCAGCCGCATGGTCACGATGCTGTCGGCTCCGCTTGCCGCCATGCCCGTCAGGGTGACGCTGCGTGTGCCTTCGCCCTCGAAGAGCACTCCGTTCCAGAGTATCGGCAACTGATTGTCGCACACGATGCTGTCGAGTATGCTGTGCCCGTTGTAGTGCACCACGAGGGTGTAGTGCAGCGAGCTGTCGCAGCCGTTGGCGGCCACGAAGTGCAGCACGGTGTCGGCCACCGGCAGCATGAAGACTGCGCCGCCGTAGCGCCAAGGCAGTGCCGACTCGTCGACGGTGTCGCTGCGGTAGGCCACGGCGTTGGGCAGTATCGTTACATGCAGCGTCAGCGAGCTGTCGCAGCCGTCGGCGTTGAGGCCGAGCGGCAGGGTGGTGTCGGCCGAATGGCGGAACCGCATCGTGTGCCATTCCCATTCGCCGCAGGCCACAATGGTGCTGTCGCGATGCGAGGGCGAGGCTATGCGCAGGTGTAGGGTGTCGACCACGGTGCAGCCTTCGGGCGTGATGCGGCGGTGGCGGTAGTCGCCGGTGGTGGTGCAGGTAAGGCCGTGCCAGCTGTAGGGGCCGCATGCGACGACCGATTCGGCTCCGTGCTCGGAGGCGTGCACGGTAAGCATCAGGCAGTGCAGGCTGTCGGCTCCGCCCTGGGCGGCGTGGGGCACGCGGTGGCTGTAGAAGCCCGACCGGGTGTAGAGGGTTCCGTACCAGAGGAAGCTGTCGCAGCTGGCTGCGGTGACGGTGTCGGCGGCGTTGTACCACACGTGGAGGTGGTAGCGCAGAATGCTGTCGCAACCAAGAGCGGTTACGAGAACTACCGTGTCGCTGGCAGGACCGTTGTAGCTGGTGCCGTTCCATACGCGGGGCAACTGGTTCTCGACGGCGGTGTCGTGAACGGTTATGTCGTAAACAGGGGCCACCGTCAGGAAGAGATGCACCACGCTGTCGCAGCCGAAAGTGGTTGCGAGGGTGGTTTGATGTACGCCCGAGGTGGTGTAGGGGTGTGTGCCTACATACAGTGTGTCGCCTTGGCAGACGGTGTCGACCAGCACCTGTTGCTGCACGGGTGCTACCCTGAGGGTGAGCACGACGATGCTGTCGGCGCCGTTGGCCGAGCCGCCTTCGAACAGCAGTCGGCGGGTGCCTGCGCTGTCGAAGCTCACGCCGCGCCACACGATGGGCATGTCGCTCTGGCACACGACGGTGTCGAGCATCTGCATGTGGCTGTGCAGCAGGTGCAGGTGCAGCTCGACGGTGCTGTCGCAGCCCAGAGCGGTGGCGTATATGAAGGTGCATACGGTGTCGGAGCCGTGGAGGTTGATGGCGTGGACGTCGAAGAGGTAGGGCAGGCGGTTTTCGGGCACGGTGTCGGTGACCACGGTGCGGCTGGTCTGCCCCATGGTGAGCTGCAGGCTGAGCAGGCTGTCGCAGCCGTAGGCGGTATGCAGCTGACGGGTGTAGAGACCCGACTCGGTGTAGCGTTGTCCCAGCCATAGGTAGGAGCCCTCGCACGAGGTTTCGGCGGTGAGCGACTGCGACGGCGCGTGCACGTATATGTCCACAGGCAGGGTGTCAATCCTCGTAGCCCTGCAGTGTACGGGCTGGTATTCAATAACCACTGCCGCGCGGTGGCGGCCGGGTGAGGCATAGCTGTGGCTGAGGTCGGCTGCGGTGCTGAAGGTGCAGGTGGTGCCGTTGCCCGCAAGGAAGCGCATCTGAGCCGCGTCGGTTACGTTGAGCAACTGCAGCGTAAAGGTGTCGTTAAGGCATACGTCAGCACGGCCCGAAGGTGCAAGGGGCATCCCGTTAAACAGCATCTGAACCTGCTGCGCCGGCTGCTGGAACGACGCGGGGAAGACGCTGGCGTCGTGCACTCCGCGGCAAAAGGAGACCACTGCCACGCCGCCGTCGGAGGCTATGCGGTGGGTCGCTCCCTGTGCGGCGGGTGTGGGGATGTGGGTGCGGGCAAGGGAATAGAGGCTGTCGGCAGTGAAGGGACGGAATGTCGCGTTGACGGGCGCGCCGTCGAGGGTGACGCTCTGACAGGTGCGCGTCTCGGCAACGATGTCGATGCTTTGGTTGCCTATGCGGGTGTGCGGTGGCTCGACAAACAGTGTCTGACGTCCCATGCGGCTCAATGGCTCAACGCCGAGCACCGTGACAGGACGCTGTCCGTTGTGCGGCACAAGTTGCAGCACCTGGACGGGGGCTGTAGATGTGAGGATGTGTCCCACGTAGAACGGCAGCTTGAAGCTGCCGCCGGCGGCGAGTGCGGCCACCGAGTCGTCGTCGAGCGAGAGCACGCAGGACTGCGAGGCTACGACGCAGGCGGTGTCGGCGTCGTTGCCTGAAAAGCTGAACAGGGCAAACCTGCTGCCCCATAGCTGCTTGGGCTCGGCTTGGAGGGCGAAGAAGTCGCCTCTGGGGTTCGTCTCCCCGTATCGGCTGCAGCCCATGAAGACGGCCACGGGTGCGCAGTCCTGCGTCTCGACGGTGGTGCCTGTAAGGTCGTCGGCTGTCGACAGCGACTGCAGCATATAGCTCTGTCCTTGGTTAAGGCTTACGGTGAAACGCCAGTTGGCTCCGTAGCCCTGCACGGCGCACGAGGGGGTTATGGAGATGTTGGTGCGGCCGCTCTGCGTGGCCACCACAAGCAGGGTGCCTATGCCGTGGGCGGGGTTGTGTATCACGTAGTCGGGTCCCAGCGCCTCTTCGGGCAGCACGCGGAACATGGTGGTGAGGGAGTCGGTCTGGCTCATGGCGTAGAGCGCCACGGTGTCGGTGGTGGTTATGTTGACGGCGGTGCGGCGCACCTCGCCGGTGCGCGTGGTGTAGGCATAGGCGGCGGGCACGGTTACTATGTTGTCGATGCCGGGGGTGACGCTGAACGGCATCTGCCAGTTCTGCATGGGACAGCTGACAACGCCTGTGCACTGCCGCTCGGCGGCTATATGCAGGGTCAGTGTGGGCGTAGAGGAACCGCCGACGGGCGTAAAGGAGAGCCAGAAGCTGCGCCCCGTGGTGGCTTGTCCGTAGGCCTGCAGCGAGAACGTAAGGCTCAGCAACAGACACAGTGCTATGTACCTTATGATTCTCAACTCTTCTCCTCCTCCCAGAGGAGTAGCATGGGAAATATGGCGAACATGCATCCCGCAAGGGTCTCGAGGATGTCTTCGGTGAGGAACGAGACGAGCACTATGGTCAACAAGGCGGCCAGCAGGGGAGCGCTGTGGTGCCGGCGGCGTGCAAAGGCGCGTGCAAAGGCTATGGCGATGAGCAGGAAGCCTGCGAGGCCGAAGGTTATGAGCAGGGTGAGATACTGGCAGTGGGTGTGCTTGGTGGTGCCTGCCAGGGGCGAGCCCGACGCGTCGAGCCATGCATGGCACTCGTCGACAACATCGCCTGTGCCTACGCCGAAGAGCGGGTGCTGGCGGAATACATTCCATCCGGCGCGCCACAGCTCGAAGCGTTGCAGCATGGTGAAGTCGACCACGCGGCGATAGCATCGGTAGCTTTCGAACTCGTAGCACATGACATAGCACATGCGGCGGAGGCTCACGCGCTTGAGATAGACGGGGTTGGCCACGCCGCTGACGATGGCCTCGATGTCGGCGGGCGTGAGCTGGCTTGCGCCAAGGCTGTCTTTGGTGCAGCCCATGGCGTTGAGGTAGCGCAGCAGGGCGGGGTAGACGGGATAGCCGTTGGGGGTGAGGCTGTCGAGGGGTATGTCGCTAACGCTTGCCCATGCCGAGCGCAGCTCGGCGTCGCAGACGTAGTTGTTAAGGTAGTTGCCCGACTCGACGAAGCCGTCGTCCATGTGTGTGTAGGGACGGCCGTTGGCCGTAAGCTCCTGCCGCGGCTGAAGTGAGGAAGGGGGCTTGAGGCGGTAATAGTCGGCCACATAGACGGAGGTCAGTCCGAGGGCGGCGCATACCACGGCGACCCATGCGGCGAGGAGCAACCGGCGTGTTGTCTTGTTCAGGGCGCTCCATCCGGCAACCAGCATGGCCAACGCGGCGAAGCAGAGGGCGATGATGCCGGTAAAGGACTGCAAAAGCACCAAGAAAAACAACATCCACAGGGCGAGGAGGAGTTTTAAGTTATTAGTTTTAAGTTTTAAGAGGCTGGCGCACCTGTTTGGTTCTAAGTTTTTAGTTTCAAGTTTTAAGTGGGCGTGCGCGGTTGGTTGTTCGCTTTCTGTGTTTCTTTGGTTGCGTTGTGCTACGGAATATATCAGCAGGCAGATGCAGAAGCATAGGTTCAGGCTGAAGCGTATGTGTGAGATGAAGGGCACGATGTGGCGGTGGGGCAGGTCGGGGATGGTGAGCCACCGCACAAAGCCTATGGCCGACACGACGGTGACGGCGGCAAGGTAGACGGCGAAGACCAGCTTGCGCTCTTTGTCGGCAAGCGGCCGTGACGTGAGCAGCACCATGGGCAGCACCACCATGGGCAGCTTCTTGCGCAGGTCGTCGAGGGCGTATGCCATGTCGCCGCTCCACAGCAGGCCTGCGATGTGCAGTGCATACAGCAGCACAAAGGCTTGCAGCAGACGGCTCTGCTTTGCGCGCTGCCACCTATTGTGCCAGTCGCCCTCGACAAAGGCCTCGACCAGCCAATTGACCAACAGCAGCACCCACCCCATATTCATCAGGAAGTTGGATGACGGGAGCCCTATCGCCGTAAGGCAAAGCAGGACGAGGTAGATTATATGAAACGGATTGCGGTTGATAATTAAAAATTAATAATTAAAAATTAAAAATTGGCTGGCGCGTTTCCGAATTGCATTACCAAGGCGTTGCCTTGGGCTGGCTGGTTTTGCCATTTCATGGCGTTGTCGAAAATCATTATTCTTGAGATTTTATATCAGATTTTGTGGGATTTTGAGGCCTTTAGGCCGACCAGCTACTAAAAACTTAGAACTTAAAACTAATAACTGATTTAGAACTTTCCCGGTGTATTCCATTTGCCGAGGCGGGAGCCGGCGTTGAGGAGTTTGTCGTACTCGCTGCGGTTGCCGAGGATCTCGAGGGCTTTGAGCACTTCGGGGTCGTCGCTGATCATGCCTTCGATGCGGCCGCGCTCGTAGTAATAGCGCGAGAGGATTTCGGATTTCAGCATCTCGCTGACTTCCTGACGGCAACGTTCCATGTCGGCCTTCTTGTCGGCTTCGAACTTTTTCTGCATGGCTTCCAGCTGCGGCTCGATGGCCTCCAGGTAGCGCTCCTCTTTGGCCACCTTGCGCAGTTCCTCGATGGCCTTCTCGGTGTAGGTGGAGTAGGCGAGGTTCTTGTTTTTCAGGTACTGGCAGAAGTCGGCATAGAGCGCGTCGTCGATAGTGAACTTGCCTGCCGGGGCTATGCTGTCGTGTTTGTATGCATATTCGGTGGCGTAGTCGAACACCAGGAACTTGCGCGATAGCTCCTCGCAGAGTGCCGACATATATTCGGGCTCCACCTCCACGTCGGGCTCGATGCCGAAGCCGTCGTACACCGTGCGTCCGTTGCGGGTGAGGAAGGCGGTCTTGAGCGAGTCGGGCACCTTCACGGCGCGGCCGTATTCATCGCGGTGGCCGTAGTCGATGGCCTGTATGCAGCGACCGCTTGGGATGTAGTATTTTGACACGGTTATCTTCATCTGGCTGTTGTAGGTCAGCGGCAGTATGTTCTGCACCAGTCCTTTGCCGAAGCTGCGTGAGCCTATGATTACGGCGCGGTCGAAGTCCTGCAGGCTGCCTGAGACTATCTCGCTGGCCGAGGCGCTGTATCCGTCGATGAGCACCGCCACGGGCAGCTCGAGGTCGACGGGGCCCTGGCGTGTGTAGCTTTTGAGGTTCTTGGTGGCTATCTTGCCCTTGGTCTCGACCACCAGCTCGCCTTTCTTCACGAAGAGGTTGACGATGTCGACGGCCTCGTTCATCAGGCCGCCGCCGTTGCCGCGCAGGTCTATGATGAGGCCCTGCATCTCTTTGTTCTGTTTGCGCATGTCGAGCAAGGCGTTGCGCACCTCCTGCGCCGCGCCTTGAGTGAACTCGTTGAGCTTGATGTATCCGTAGCGGCCGCCGCCCACCATGCCGTAATAGGGTACGGGCTTGAGCTTTATTTCCTTGCGTGTTATCTTTTTGGTTATCGTCTTACCCTGCCGCTCGACGGTTACCGTCACGTCGGTGCCCGACTGGCCGCGCAGGGCCTCGCTCACGTCGCTGTTGCTCTTGCCCTCGGTGCTCTCGCCGTTGATGGCGGTAATCTTGTCGCCGGCACGCAGTCCTGCCAGCTGGGCAGGCAGACCCTCGTAGGGCTCGGCCACGTATACGAAGCGGCCGTTCTGGTGTATCAAGGCGCCGATGCCGCCGTATTCACCAAGCATCTGCAGCTTCACATCCTCCATCGACGACTCGGGGTAGTAGTTGGTGTAGGGGTCGAGCGAGGCGAGCATGGCGTCGATGGCCACCTTCATGGTCTTGCCGGGATTTACGTCGTCCACGTAGTTGAAGTGCAAGGTCTTGTACACGCTGGCGAAGATTTCGAGGTTCTTGGCAATCTCGAAACTCTTGTCAGCCGACGCCTCGCCGGTTGTAGTCTTCTGCGCCTGCAACGGCAGCAATACCGTCAAGGCCACAGCCAATAGCAAAGTCTTTTTTATCATATTGTTATATCAATGTTTTATTGTCGATAGCCCTTGCCGGCACAACGGCTGCGCCGCAAGCGACCTATCTAAGAAACGCCTTTGATGTAAAAATAGTATACACGCGCGCACAAATTTATTATTAACAAGAACCGCACTTTTTAGGGAATGAATTCCAAAAAAGTGTGCAAATCCAAAAGTTTTTGGAACGTATTCCAAAAAAGTATGCAAATTCATAAGTTTTTGGAATGAAATCCAAAAAAGTACGCAAATTCAGAAGTTTTTGGAATGAAATCCAAAAACTTTTGCTACATCAGCATTTGAGTATAGAGACTAATACCTCTCGTTTTTAGTGTGTCAAGCCTTGCGTCCCGGCAGGGACGTGACCTTGATTAACACCGTACAAGCCGTATGGCGCAGTGCGGTGATGGGAGGACTATATACATGCGTGCCGGCAGGTACGCGACAGGCACCAATAACGCAAAAACGACGTTTTCCGACTTTTGTGCCAAAAATGGATGCGCTATCGCTGTAACGTATTTGTACATAATTATTTACTGCTTATTTCTGAGTTGCGCAAAAAATGCGTGGGAACCCCAATTTTGGTATATAGAACGTAAATCGTAAGTATATAGTTGATAAGGAGTTGGTGGGACCAACTCCTTATGTACTCTTTACCATCTATAAACATACCATTTATCAGTGGTGGAAAAAGGTGAAAATGGGGTCGGTTTTCGGGTGCATTTGGACACGAAAATGACAAAAGTGACGGGTCAATGAGTGTAAGTTGGAACACTAAGATGACAAAAGCGACGGGGTGGTGAGGGTGCATTGGGACTTGAAGATGACAAAAGCAACGGGGCAATGTGGGGGCATTTGGCGTGGAATAAATGGGGGAATACTCGGTGGGTGTACAGGGATGTTGGAGCATATATCAATAAAAAAAGTTTGGTGGTTTGGGGGGAAATGTGTATTTTTGCAGTGTCGAACATCTGAGGCGGCGGCGGGATTCGAGGTGGGGATAATTGATGAATACCAATGTGTTGTGTTGCTATGTCGGCGAAGAGGGTGGGAGATATCGTATTGTAAGAAACTGCTTGAAATGAATTTGATGAACAAGACTGCAAGAATCGTTTTTGCCATGCTGATGGGCGTGGCGCTTGTGTTTGCCGTTGGGTGCCAGAAGGACGACGGCGATGAACAACATCAGTCAACCCCAAGCGGCAACGGCGACAACGGTGGAGGGAACGGCGGCAACGGCGGCGGCGACAATGGCGGCAACGGCGGTGGCGATACTCTCACGGAGGGTGTGCTCCCGGGAGAGTTCTCGGTGTCGAGGGGCAAGACGGTGCACTTCTCGCAGGGCAACCTGCAGTATCAGGCCTCTACCCAGACATGGCGTTTCAGCGCCCGGCAGTACATCTGCATAGGCGACTCAAACTCCAACATATCATCTACATACAGCGGTTGGATAGACCTGTTTGCCTGGGGCACCAGCGGCTGGAACAGCGGCGCGACATGCTACCAGCCGTGGTCGACAAGCACCAGCGATGCGGATTATGCGTTTTCCACCAACATGACAGGCGCTTACGACAGTGCCGACTGGGGCGTGTACAACGCCATACAGAACGGCGGCAACGCGCCGGGCCTGTGGCGGACGCTGACCGGCACGGAGTGGAACTACCTGCTGTACACCCGCACTGATGCCGCGTCGAAGGCGGGATATGCTACCGTGGCGGGCGTCACGGGCGTGATACTGCTGCCCGACAGCTTCGCCGACCCGATGAAGAACAACGGCAGAAGGGCCTTTGCTCCCAAGGCTACGACGGGCTGGGACGCCAATGTGTACACGGCCGAGGACTGGGCCGCAATGGAGGCGGCGGGGGCTGTGTTCCTGCCTGCCGCGGGTGGCCGCTACAGCACGCGGGTGCTCAATGTGGGGACAAACGGCTACTACTGGTCGTCGGCCTACAGCCAAGGTGATAACGCGGGGTTCGTGCACTTCGAAAGCACCGATATCGACATGAACTGCCACAACCTCAACAACGGCCGGTCGGTGCGTCTTGTCAAGGATTAAGGGGCGCTGAAGCGTTGGCGGAGGAGGAGGACGGCGTCGATGTTGCGGGGCACCTGGAGGTCGATGATGCCGCTCTCGATGGCTATGACGCGGCCACGGCGGACGGCCGTGAGGCTGCTGTAAGGCGCTGTGCGGCAGAAACTGGCGGAGTCCTCGCGGCGGATGACGATATAGTCGGGATCGGCGTTGAGGAGTGCTTCGAGGCTGTAGCTCCACCCTTGCAGGTCGTGGGCTATGTTGCGGCCTCCGGCCAGGGTTATGATGTCGTCGATGAAGGTGTTGCCGCAGGCCGTGAAGTTGCCGGTGTTGCCGTAGCCCACCACGTAGTAGGCGCTGACGGGCAGCGCCACGCTGTCGCGCCGCAGGCTGTCCATGATGCGTTGCAGGGCAGTGGCAAGGCTGTCGGCCTTGGCGGCGTGGCCTGCGAGGGCGCCGATGGCGCGTATGTTGTCGTAGAGGCCGTCGAAGCGCTGCTTCTCGATGACATGTACGGCGGGGATGCCCATCTTGTCGAGCTGCATGGCGCTTTTCTTTGGTATCATGGAGCCGCTGATGACGAGGTCGGGGCTGAGGGCGAGGATGTTCTCGACGTTGAGGTTGCTGATGCCGCCGATGCTGGTGATGCGCTGTGCCTCAGGTGGGTAGACGCAGAAGTCGGTGCGTCCCACGAGGAGGCTGTCGGCGCCTATGGCGAAGAGTATCTCGGTCACGGCCGGCGAGGTGGATACTATGCGGCGCGGATGCGTGGGCACCTGCACGGTGCGGTTGTAGTCGTCGGTAACGGTGCGTGTTGCGGCGGTGCTGTCGGCCTCGGGTGCGGTGGCCGAGGTGCATCCGCAGGCCATGACGGCTATGGTCACGGCGATGATAAACAGTGATTTGCAGTGCATGAGTGGTGGTCGTTAGCGGGTGTTATGCGTCTTCCATGCCGCCGCAGAGGTGCATGACGTCGCCGGTGTTGTAGGTGCTCAGCTCGCTGGCGTAGTAGAGGCAGGCGTTGGCCACCTCTTCGGGGGCGCCGGGGCGGCGGAGGGGGATGCGGGTCTTCCAGTAGTCTTTCATGGCTTCGGGTATGTCGCCCGTCATCTCGGTGACGATAAAGCCCGGGGCCACCACGTTGACGCGTATGTTGCGGGCGCCGAACTCCTTGGCGGCGGCCTTGCTGAAGCCTATGATGCCGGCCTTGCTGGCGGCGTAGTTGGCCTGGTTGTAGTTGCCCGCGAGACCTACCACCGAGCTGATGTTGACGATGCTGCCTGCGCCTTGGCGCCACATGACGGGCTGCACGGCTTTGGTCATGCAGAAGACCGACTTGAGGTTGACCTCGATGACGCTGTCCCACTGCTCTTCAGTCATGCGCTTGAGGGCCGAGTCGGCGGTGATGCCGGCGTTGTTGACAAGTATGTCGACGCGGCCGAAGTCGGCCATCACGTCGTTGACGAAAGCGGCCGCGGCGGCGAAGTCGGCCACGTTGGCTGCATAGCCTTTGGCTTTGACGCCGAGGGCGAGGAGCTGCTGTTCAACGGCAATCATCTGGTCGTTGCGGGAGCGTCCGCAGAAGGCCACGGCGCAGCCTTGCTCGGCGAAACGGAGGGCGATGGCGCGGCCGATGCCGCGCGTGGCGCCAGTGACTATGGCTACTTTGTTGTCGAGAAGTTTCATGGTTGGGATGGGTTTTATTGGTTTTGGGATTGTTGTCGCGTCCAAGTCGGGACGCATTGATTTTCTGTGTTGTATCACCGCACTGCGCTTCGCTTGTACGGTGTTATGCATGTCGCGTCCCTATCGGGACGCATGTGGTTTTAGTGTTGTGTTTACGGGCGGTAGGCCTCCATGCGCTTGAGTGCCAGCTCTTCGTAGCGGGTGCCAGGGCGGCCGTAGTTGACGTAGGGGTGGATGCTTATGCCGCCGCGCGGCACGAAGAGGCCGTGCACCTCGATGTAGCGCGGGTCCATGAGCTTGACGAGGTCGTCGAGGATGATGTTGACGCAGTCCTCGTGGAAGTCGCCGTGGTTGCGGAATGAGAAGAGGTAGAGCTTGAGGCTCTTGCTCTCAACCATGCGGTGGTCGGGGATGTAGAGGATGCGTAGCTCGGCGAAGTCGGGCTGTCCGGTGATGGGGCAGAGGGTGGTGAACTCGGCGCAGTTGAGCTGCACCCAGTAGTCGCGCTCGGGGTGCGCGTTCTCGAAGGTCTCGAGCACTTGCGGGGCGTAGTCTTGCGGTATGTCGGCGTGGTGGCCGAGCGACTGCAGGTTGTCGAGGGTTCTGTTCATAGAATATTGGTTAGTTCTAAGTTATTAGTTTTAAGTTTTAAGTGGTAATAGGAAGGTTGTGGAGTGTAGTTATTCGTTGTCGGCGGCGTCGAGGGCTTTGACGCGGCGCACCACGCGTGTGGTTATGGGCAGGATGAGTATTTCGTAGGTGGTCTTGAGCAGCACCTGCCAAAGCACGAAGAGTGGCATGACCTTCCACGGCACTATGCCGCCGAGGGCCATGGGAAAGAATATCAGCGAGTCGCATGCCTCGCCGGCGAGGCTGCTGACGACGGCGCGCAGCACGAAGCGGCGTTCCTTGTCGCGCCGGTGCATGCGTACCATCACGTAGGCGTTGACAAACGAGCCCACGAGGAAGGCGAGGAGAGAGGCGGAGGCTATACGCGGGGCGAGGCCGAAGACGACGTGGAACGACGCGTCGACGGTGCCGCCCGAGCCGGGAAGGAGGTCGACGAGCGCCCCCAGCAGGACGAACACCAGGTTGAAGAAGAAGGCGTTCCAGATGAGGTATTTGGCACGCTGCATGCCCAACACCTCCGACACCACGTCGTTGACGATATAACTTAGCGGAAAGACGAGCAACGCCCCCGTGAAACTTACTATCCCTACATGAAACTGCTTTTCGGCGAAGAGGTTCGCCGCGATGAGGCAAACCGTGAACAGCGTGCTTAAAAGCGTAAACAACACGCTGGTTTGCTGGTGTTTGTGTGTCATTGTCTTGTTTTGTTAAAGAGGGTTGTCAAGAGACCTCTGTGGTTGGAAATATTTTGCAAAATTACGAATAAAATCCGTAACGGCAGCAAAAAAAGAATGCGCACCCTTTTTTTGCAGGGTGCGCATGAGCATAATTGGGATAAGAATTACAGCAGGGTGGCGAGTTTGGCGGCGAGGTCGCCCACGCGGGTGCTGTAGCCCTTCTCGTTGTCGTACCAGGAGACGACCTTCACGAAGTTGCCGTCCATGACCTGGGTGAGCAGGCTGTCGAAGATGGAGCTGTGGGTGTTGTCGATGATGTCGACGCTGACGATGGGCTCTTCGACATACTCGAGGATGCCTTTCATCGGGCCGTTGGCGGCCTCCTTGATGGCGTCGTTGATCTCCTCCTTGGTGACGGTGCGGTTGAGCTCGGCGGTGAGGTCGACCACGGAGCCGTCGGGAGTGGGCACGCGCATGGCGAAGCCGTCAAGCTTGCCTTTCATCTCGGGGATGACGAGACCCACGGCCTTGGCGGCACCCGACGAGGTGGGGATGATGCTGACGGCGGCGGCACGGGCGCGGCGCATGTCGCTGTGCGGCTGGTCGAGAATCTTCTGGTCGTTGGTGTAGCTGTGGATGGTGTTCATGAGGCCGCGCTTGATGCCGAACTTGTCGTTGAGCACCTTGGCGACGGGGGGCAGGCAGTTGGTGGTGCAGCTGGCGTTGCTGACAAGCTGCATCTCCTTGGTCAGCGTGTTGTCGTTGACACCCATCACGACGGTGGCGTCAACGTCGTCGGCCTTGCCGGCGGGCACGGTGAGGATGACCTTCTTGGCACCGGCGTTGATGTGCTTCATCATCTGCTCGCGTTTCTTGAAGAGGCCGGTGGACTCGACCACGATGTCGATGCCCAGCTCTTTCCAAGGCAGGTTCTGCGGGTCGCGCTCGGCATAGATTTTCACCTTTTTGCCGTTCACCACGATGCAGTCGCCTTCGGCGTGCACTTCACCGTCGAAATTGTCGTGGACGGAGTCGTATTTGAAGAGATAGGCGAGGGTGTCGGCGCTCGTCAGGTCGTTGACAGCCACAATGTCCAGCTCGGGGTGAGCCAGCATGGCGCGGAAGGACATACGTCCGATACGGCCGAAGCCGTTGATAGCAACTTTTGCCATAAGTTTATGTCTTTTAATGATTTATTATTGTTTTAATTGTTAAATTAATCCTACAAAGTTACGACATTATTTTATAATGTGCAAAATTATTTTGCCGTGAGGGCGTTTTTTTTTGACGGCGCGAAAAAAAAGCGTAATTTTGCAAAGCTAAAATAAAAAGCAATTGAAGGCAACAAACAAGAAATCAGAGAAGAAGAGTAAACCCAAGGGAAAGAAGGGCAGGCCGTTCATGCGCAAGGTGTGGCGCGTGGTGTGGATCACGGCGGTGGCGCTGATAGCGCTGTCGTGGGTCAACGTGCTGTTTTGCAAGTTCCTCTTTCCGCCGTTGACGCCGTTGATGGTGCAACGGTTCGTGCAGCAGGTGAAAGACCCCGAGCGCAAGGTGCGCTTCGAGCGCGACTATGTGCGCATCGACAAGATATCGCCCAACCTGGTGAACGCCGTGGTGGCGTCGGAGGACGGCAACTTCATGCATCACCACGGCTTCGACGTGAAGCAGCTGAAGATTAGCTACATGGAGAACAAACGGGGGCACCGTGTGCGCGGCGGCAGCACCATAAGCATGCAGACTGCCAAGAATGCCTTCCTGCCCCACCGGCGCAGCTACCTGCGCAAGGCCGTGGAGGCCTACTACACGCAGCTGATAGAGTGGACCTGGGGCAAGCAGCGCATCATGGAGGTGTACCTCAACATCATAGAGTTCGGCGACGGCATCTACGGCTGCGAGGCTGCTGCGCAGCACTACTTCGGCCACAGTGCCGCCAAGCTCAGCAAGGCCGAGGCGGCGCAGCTGGCCGTGACGCTGCCGGGGCCGCTGCTGCGCAATCCCGCCCACAAGACACCCCATTTCCGCCATCAGGCGGCGGTGGTGGAGGCACGCGCCGCCAAGTACGGCAACGTAAGGCTCGACGCGCAGAAGGAGATACAGGCCAAAGACCGCCGCAAAGGGCTGCATCAGGAAAAGCTGTTCGACTTCCTGATTTATGTCATCGACGATAAACTGTCGCGCAAATGACGCAGGAGTGGTATAAGAGCGAGCGCGACTTCAAGCGGTTCCTGAAGCTCGAGAAGCACCTGGCCGACAACTCGGTGGAGGCCTACCTGCGCGACGTGCGCCACCTGTCGCGCTTTGCCGAAGAGAACCGCCTGGCTCCCGAGCAGGTGGGGCTCGAAGACCTGCAGAGGCTCATCAAAGAGCTCAACGGCACCGACATAGCCCTGTCAACCCAGAGCCGTCTGATATCAGGCTGGCGCACCTTCTACAAGATGCTGCAGGTGGAGGGCGTGGTGGAAGACAACCCCGCCGAGCTCCTCGAGATGCCGCGTACGTCGCGCCATCTGCCCGACGTGCTCACCAACGACGACATCGACCGCATAGAGGCCACCTTCGACCTGAGCAACCCCTCGCAGGCCCGCAACAAAGTTATCATCGAGGTGCTGTACGGCTGCGGCCTGCGTGTGTCGGAACTCACGGGGCTGCGCCTCGCCGACGTGTACAAAGAGGAGGAGTGCCTGCTCGTCACCGGCAAGGGGTCGAAGCAGCGGTGGGTGCCCATCAACCGCCAGGCGTTGAGGCAGCTGGATAACTATATCTTTGCCATCCGCAGCCATATAATACCCAAGAAAGGCGAGGAGAACTATGTGTTCCTTAACACGCGCGGCACCCACCTGAGCCGCATCTATGTGTTCAAGTTCATACAGGAGGCCGTGACGCAGGCCGGGGTCAACAAGAAGGTCAGTCCGCACAGCTTCCGCCACAGCTTCGCCACCGAGCTGGTGCAGAACGG
>JAGCUZ010000056.1 GCA_017962615.1 Bacteroidales bacterium
CTGCAGGGTGCCGAACTGGGCGGCTTCTACGCCATCCCCATCTCGCACGGCGAGGGCCGCTTCGTGGCTCCGCAGCAGTGGCTCGACAACCTCTTTAAGAACGGCCAGGTGGCCACGCAGTATGTCGACCTGAACGGCAACCCGACGATGGATGAGGAATACAATATGAACGGCAGCTACTGCGCCATCGAGGGCATCACCAGCCCAGACGGCCGCGTGTTCGGCAAGATGGGCCACAGCGAGCGGCGCAGCAAAGGCAGCGCTTTGAACATCTACGGCAACGACGACCAACAGATATTCGAGTCCGGCGTGGAATACTTCATTTAGTTATTAGTTCTAAGTTCTAAGTTGTTCACTTTCCATGTTTTTATTCAGCGGTGTTCACAGCCTTCGGCATTAAGTAGCTGACGCATTTTTAAGATAAGACGGAAGCACCCGCAAGGGACTTCCGTTTTTTAAAATATAAATATGAAAATACGACTGATAGGGACTTGTTTCCTCATACTTCTGCATCAGGCTCTTTACTGTCAGAACTCTGGTTTAGGACCGTTGCTCCCATCCGGTCGCGACAGTTCTGGTTTAGAACCGTTGCTCCCATCCGGTCGCGACAGTTCCACCCAGGCTGCACTGTTGGAGAAAGCCTGTCAGGACTCTTCCTTAACGCTGTTGTATCAGTTTTTCGACAATTGGTCGGCGGAAATCTCGTCCAATGAAAGCGAAGCCCGCAACAAATGGGAGGTGGAAGCCCACAAAGTCTTCAAGGCTTTTTATCAGCCCTTGCAACTGGACAAGATAGGCTGTGGCGGCAACGAAATACGGACACTCTATCAGAAATATCCTTATTTCATTGTGCAGGACACGCTGTACGGGATTTACGTGACAGAAACCATCCCTATCGGCGACGACGAGTTGGTGACTTACTACACAAACCGTATCAAGAGTATGTACTCGAGCAAACGTATACGCAAAAAAGAACTGGAAGCTCTGCAGAGGAAAATTGAATACGATAACCTGCTTGCAGAATTTAGAAGGGGAAAGTATATGTTTCCCGGGGAATGGATTGCCATACCATATACGTTGGTGGACTCAAACATTTCTTTCCGTCCATCGGTGAGCTTCCCCGACAAGAAGATTGTCTATCTGACCCCTGGCTATAAGCAGTTGTTGAACACCTTTCTCGGCAACCAGCATACCGCCTTGGGAACGGGAAGCATCATGCAGCCTCGTCGCGACCGAATGGGAGCAACGACCTTCTATCGAAGGCCTGCCTATGCCGAGGGTGAGAGCGCACGGCGCATGGAGTTTATCGAGAATGCCGCCCTGATTTTCCATGGCCACTGGGGCGGTTACTGGCAGTATGAAACTTATCCGAAAGCCGGTTTAATCATCTTCGACACCACTATGCAGCGCGCCGTAGTCAGATTCCGCTTCGCCTACGGGGGCGGCGATGCATTCCTGGAAAAACAGAACGGCGAGTGGATGATTGTTTCCGGACAACTTACATGGATGGAATGAATATTTGGAAATCAGTCATAGCAATAATCCTGCTGAGCGGTACGCTCAATGCGCAAAATATCAAGGTACTGACATTTGGCGACCAAACACCTACAGTCTATTGTAACACTTGGCAGTCACCCAGCAACAATCCCGACAGCGTATTAATAGAAATTGCATTGTATGCTCCAGAAACCGGTGAGAGGCTGTTCCCGTTCAATGCATATGCCGTACATCTTGACAGCAGCACCGCCGCCGGATTCAGTATTGACAGCCGTTTAATAAGCGTCTACAACATCAACAATTACTACTACGGTATAATTGCCGAGGCGCACCGCAGGATGCTGATAGCGGTTCAAGCGACAGGGTACAACGCCGTGTTGCTGGAATATGAGCCCGTCAAACACCCCGTTATTCAAAGCGCCACAAAACGCGAGTTCAACCGCCTAAAGTCTTCAGCACAGACCTTTGACACTGTAACAATCAGTGCCAACCAAAGGCAACGTCTTGCCAGTATGCTGCTAAACGAGATGGAGCTCGAGTGGTATGCCACAGGCGAACTCAGCCTCCATCTTGGCCACTTCATGCCATCAGGAACCATGGCCTTGCGCGTCGATGCTCCCATCGACGACTTCCGCCGCTTCATCTTCGACACTCTCTATTCCTCCAGGTCACTCCACGCCGACTATGCCTACGCCCTCTCTCCCGACGGCTACATAGTGGGTCAAGTCATAGACGGCAACCTGCGCGTAACATGGGAGATAGCCCGCCTCGACGGCTACGAGTGGCGCGAACTCTGGCCCATTTCATTCCACCTCCCCGGCACTGTCGCCGACGAGTTCCGCTGGGGCTCCGACGGCTGGCTCTTCTTCCGCAGCGGCAACGAATATTTCAAGTTCCATGTCGACCTACCCATGACGCAGAACTGCCGCATGAAGGATGTCGAGATAAGCCGCGAGGAATACGAACAGGCAAAGGCCGAAGCCTCCAGATACAACATTCTCAGCTCCGAGCGCACTCCCGACGCCGCCGACACCGCCATCCTCCGTGTCTGGGCCTCGAAGGAAGGCCTTACCCTCTCCGAGCTCTTGGAAAACAGCGGCGCAGCATACTTCGACGACATAAGCTGCCTCGAGATAGCCGTCGGCGACTACTGCGTCACACGCATCAAAGCCGACACCGTCGATATGGCAACCTGCAATATGATCCTCTCCACCGACGGCCTTTTCGCTGGCATCGCCTTCGAGGACCTCATCGGCGACGACGGCATGCCAGCCTACGTCTACATATACCCCATCTCCGCCGACGGCAAGCATGTAGGAACTCCATACATCTACCAGACCACACCATCATGGAAAGCCGCCTACCCCTTCTTCTGGGGTGCCGACGGCTGGCTCTATATAGAAGGCTTCGATACAAATAACAACACCGTTTACCATAAACTTCATTTATTATGATCGACCAAATAGTACAGTATAACCGCGAGTTCGTCGCCGCCAAGGGCTACGAGAGATTCATCACAGACAAGTATCCCGACAAGAAGCTGGCGGTGCTTTCGTGCATGGACACACGCCTCACCGAGTTGCTGCCCGCTGCCCTGGGGCTCCGCAACGGCGATGCCAAAATCATCAAAAACGCCGGCGGGCTGGTCATCTCAGCCTTCGACTCAGCCATGCGTTCACTCATCGTTGCCGTCTACGAGCTCGGCGTCAAGCACGTGATGGTCGTCGCCCACTCGCACTGCGGCGCCTGCCACATGAGCTACAGCCATTTCCACGACGAGATGCTGGCCCGCGGAGTCACCGAAGAGACCCTCGACACCATCCGCAAATGCGGCATCGACCTCAACCACTGGCTCGAGGGATTCAAAGACACCCCCGAATCTGTCCGCCGCACCGTCGAAACCATCCGCACCCACCCCCTCATACCCAAGGACATCGAAGTGCGCGGCTTCATCATCGACTCCGAGACAGGTCTGCTTGACGAAATAGAATGCTAACCAAGGATGCTCGGACAATCCAATAATCTGAAATTGCCATGAAACGGATAACCCTTACAATCACGCTCTTGCTGGCGACGGTCTTCTCCGCGGGCGCCCAGCTGTGTACATCATCACTCCGTAGCCCCGACGGGCGCATGGAGGCAATCTTCGAGCTTAAGGACGGCGTGCCTTACTACAGCCTCTACCGCGACGGCAAAGCCGTGGTGCTGCCATCGCGGATGGGTTTCACGCTGGAGTGGCGAAAGAACGACATGGCCAGCGGATTCCAGGTGAACAATGTGCACGAAGAGACGGTCGACAAGACCTGGCAGCCCGTGTGGGGCGAAGAGGCCA
Organism: Bacteroidales bacterium; assembly: GCA_017962615.1. Lineage (GTDB taxonomy): Bacteria > Bacteroidota > Bacteroidia > Bacteroidales > P3 > Colimorpha. The sequence continues at coordinate 3,830 of JAGCUZ010000056.1, forward strand.
ACATCCGCAACCACTACAACGAGATGGTGGTGAGCCTGCAGCAGGACTATTATCTCGACCATGAGGGTAAACTTGTGGACAAACCTACAGTGATGGATATACGTTTCCGCTTGTATGACGACGGCCTGGGCTTCCGCTACGAGTGGCCGGATGATATAGCTGCCGAATTGGAAGACCCGACCCCTGTGTACAACTCGCTGGCCTACTTCTGGCTTACCGACGAGCTGACAGAGTTCCGCCTCACGGGCGACCACACGGCGTGGTGGATTCCCGGCGACTACGACACACAGGAGTTCAACTACACCGAGTCGCGCCTCTCGCAGGTGCGCAGCCTCTACTGGCAGTCGCAGAAAGGCGGCGGATGGCCATGGAAGAGCTTCTCCGAGACAGGCCTGCAAACCGCCCTGCAGATGAAAACCGATGACGGCCTTTATATCAACATCCACGAGGCCGCTGTGCTCGACTACCCCACCATGAACCTCGACCTCAACGACACCACCTTCACACTTAAGGTGCACCTCACGCCCGACGCCACAGGCTATGTAGGTCGCCTGCAGACCCCCTGCGTCAGTCCCTGGCGCACGGTGCAGGTGTGCGACAAGGCCACCGACGTGCTGCGCTCGCGCCTCATCCTCAACCTCAACGACCCCTGTGCCCTCGACGATGTCAGCTGGATTCACCCCGTGAAGTACATGGGCGTGTGGTGGGAGATGATCAGCGACAAGGGCACCTGGGGCTACACCAACGACTTCCAGTCGGTGCGCCTGCCTGGCGACCCGAGTGTGCCGCAGTCGCTGCAACACACCGCCACCGACTACGCTCACTGCAAGCCTCACGGCCGCCATTCGGCCAACAACGCCAACGTGCGCCGCTACATCGACTTCGCCGCCAGGCACGGCTTCGACGCCCTCCTTGTCGAAGGCTGGAACATCGGCTGGGAAGACTGGTACGGCAAGGAGAAAGACTATGTCTTCGACTTCCTCACCCCCTACCCCGACTTCAACCTGCCCGCCCTCAACAAGTACGCCCACGAGCGCGGCATCCGCCTCATCATGCACCACGAAACCTCCTCGTCGGTGCCCAACTACGAGCGCTTCATGGAGCGGGCCTACAACCTGATGAACCAGTACGGCTACGATGCCGTGAAGAGCGGCTATGTAGGCAAGATAGTGCCGCACGGTGAGCACCACTACAGCCAGCCGCTCATCAACCACTACCACCGCGCCGTCGTCGAAGCTGCCAGGCACCACATCATGGTCAACGCCCACGAGGCGGTGCGTCCGACGGGCCTCTGCCGCACATGGCCCAACATGATAGGCAACGAGAGCGCCATGGGCACCGAGTTCCGCGGCGGCATACGCCCGGGACATACGACCATCCTGCCTTTCACGCGCCTGCAGGGCGGCCCCATGGATTATACGCCAGGCATCTTCGAGCCCGACATGGGCAAGTTCGTCCCTTGGGCCAAAGGCAACCAGATGAAGCTCACCATCTGCAACCAGCTGGGGCTCTACGTCACCTTCTACTCGCCCCTGCAGATGGCCGCCGACTTCCCCGAGCACTACGAGCCTTATATGGATGCCTTCCAGTTCATCAAAGACGTGGCCGTCGACTGGGACACCAGCCTGTACCTCTACGCCGAGCCCGGCGCCTATATCGTCACCGCCCGCAAGCCTAAGGTGTCGTCGTTAAACAAGGCCGCCGAAGGCTTAGGCAGATTACCCGACGGCAAAAAAGGCGTCATCAGCAACGCCACCCGCTATATCTATGGCTTAGAGAAACTAGACAATCTCGACATCATCAAAAAGGTAGTGACGAAGGACGGAACCGTAATAAAACAATGGAAGATAGAAAGCTTAGACTCTCTCGTTTCCCTCGACACCTGGTACATCGGCGGCGTCACCGACGAGAACGCCCGCGACTTTTCAGTCAAGCTCGACTTCCTGCAGCCCGGCAAGACCTACGATGCCATCATCTACGCCGACGGCAAGGACGCTTCAGGTCTACCCGGCGAGGGCTACAACCCCTATTCCTATACCGTCACCTCCAAGAAAGTCACCTCCAAGACCACACTCAAGCTTCACATGGCTCCCTGCGGCGGCTTCGCCGTAAGTATCCGCGAACGAAAGTTACAGTTCTAAGTTCTATCACATCTATCATATCTATCGCATCTATCCTATCTATCACATCTATCGCATCTATCAACAATAAGTGGCTGACGCGATAAAAACGACGCGCCAGCCACTTATAACTTAAAACTTATAACTTATAACTTATAACTAAAAACTTATAACTTACCTAATTATAAGTTTCTGCACCTCAGTGCCGTTCAGCGTCACCGAGCGTACCATATATACACCTGCGGGCAGGTTGGCCACGTCGAGTGTCACCATGCCGTCGCCCGACACCGTCATAACCTTGCGGCCGCTCGCGTCGAACAGCTCCACCATCGACAGTCCCGTACCTTGCACGGTCACCGTCGACGTAGCTGGATTCGGGTACAGGCTCACGTTGCAGACTCCGTCGACAGCATCCACACCTTCGGTGTTGCTGGTTATCTCGACACGCTTCACATTGAGTATGCCGCCACCGTAGCCCTTATGAACAACAGCCACATAGACGGTCTGTCCGGCGTAGTCGGCAAGGCTCACATAGTGGGTCTCGTCCACCACCCTCGTCTGCGGCTTCAGCACCGTGCTGAACGACGCTGCCGATGCAGGCTCCACCGTCGATATTCTAATCTCTAACGAGTCGAAGTAATTATTGTCGGCATACATCGACGCCGCATCCACCTTGAACATGGTGTATCCAGCCTGCGGCACGTCTATCGGCGGAGTAACCAGGTAGTTGTCCGTCACTATAGGCATGGCGTAGCCGAACATCAGGTACAGCGGGTCGAGCGCGTACGAATACATGCCAATGCTGTCGTCGGCCTCCCAGCAGTACTCGTCGCCGTCAGCGTCGATGGTGCTCCAGCAGCCCAAACCGTTCGAGAACGTAGTAACATAAGGAAACTCGGCTATATGGCCGTCACAGTTGATGATGTCGATCACGGCAGTGTCCGACGACGAGCCCACGGCGTTGGTCACCGTCAGGTAAATGCCATACGTCCCGTCGGCCGCGCCGCGCCACGACACCACGACGCTGTCGGTCGTCGCCGTCGAAGGCGTGGCACCCTCTATGCGCCAGGAATAGGTGACAGCCGACGCACTCGACACATCAGCCTTGAGCACGATCGACTGCACGCTCGTGGCTGCCTCGGGAGCGATAATCATCACGCCCGGAGCCGACGGCGCCGCAATGGATATATCGTCTATCAGCAGAGCGTACTGGTCGACACAGTGGTGGCGGAACGCCAGGTACACCGTCCTGCCCGCGTATGCCGACAGGCTCACCATGCGGCACGTGTAGTCCTCGATGGCAGGCATCGTCTCCCAATAGATGCTGTCGGTAAAGTCGCTCACGCTGTTGCCCGTGGTCGACACGTACACCACGTAGTGCTCCTCATGCCAGCCCGAGCTGTAGGGCCTGGCATACCACGACAGCTCGTAGTCGCCCGTGGCCGGTATCGTTATCGGCTGGCTTATCAGCCAGTTGTCCTGCACCTGCTCACCGTCGTACGACGACGAAGTCAGCGCATAGCCACCGTTGCGGCCCATGCCTTCGCTTACCACCCACGTCTCGCCGTCGTCGTCAACGTCTACCGATGTCCAGCAGCCCAGGAATCCCGCCTCAAAGCCTTCAGCGAAAGGCATCGAGGTAATGGCGCCGCAGTCCAGTATCGTCACGGCTATCGAGTCAGTCACCGAGCCTATGGCGTTCGTTGCCGTCACCGCCACGGTGTATGTACCCGCCGAGCTCCACACAGCATCAGCCACCGTGTCGTTGGCCGACACCGACGCACCTGCTATGTTCCACGCGCAGGTTACGGCGCTCGTGCTGGTGCTCGTCACCGTAGCAGTATAGCGCATAGTGTCGCCCATTATGCCGCCACGGGGTCCGTTGACGACCACCTCCGGCACTCCGGCAGTCTTTATCGCCACGTCGTCGATCTTCATCATAAACTCATCCGTGCAGTTGTGGTGACGGAAAGCCACGAATATCTGCTGTCCTGCGTAAGCCGACAGGTCCACGCTGTGACGCACGAAGACGTCGCTCGTCAGCGTCTCCGAGAACACAGCCGTCGTGAACGAGCTCACAGCCGAGTCGGTTGTCGAGATATACACCGAGTAGTGGTCGGCCGGATAGTCCGGGTCCTGAGCCGCCGCGTACCACGACAGCTCCAGCGGCAATCCCGACGCGGGAATCTGGAACTTGGGGCTTATCAGCCAGTTGTCGGGGGTAAGGGCCTCCTCGCTGTCATTGTCGTACGAAGCCGATGACAGACAACCGCCACCATTGCGGCCGGCACCTTGCAGCACAGGCGTCCAGCAAAAGCCGTCGCCGTCGGCATCCACTGTCTGCCAGCACGGGAGCGTGCTGCTCTCAAAGCCCTCCGTATAGGGGAACGACGACACCACGCAGCCGTCCTTGGCCTCGTCGCGACCGAATGGGAGCAACGACCTTCTATTGCAGGCCTCACGCACCGTCATGGTCGAAGGCTTGGCATCCTTGTGTTTCTGTGCTTTTTGCTTTGCCACGATGGCAGCCTTGTCGGGCAAACCGCTACGCTTCACCATCTGATTCTGTGCAAAAGCGGCCCCGCCCATAAGCACAACCGCCATAAGTAATACTACAACTTTTCTCATTTCTTATATAATTAAAAATCAACAATTAACAATTAAAACCCTCTATCACATCTATCCTATCTATCGCATCTATTAATTGAGAGCCTTGAGGATAGCAAGGGTTTGGTTCCAGAACATCTGCACCGTCTTTATCTCTATGCGCTCGTCGGGCGAGTGCACTCCCCTCAGGGTCGGGCCGTAGGATATCATGTCCATCTTCGGGTACTTCTCGCCTATCAGGCCGCACTCCAGTCCTGCATGGATGGCACGCACCACCGGCTCCTTGCCGTACATGTCCCTGTACACCTGCACCGCCACCTTCAGCACGCGGCTGTCGGGGTTGGGAGTCCAGCCTGGGTAGCCGTCGCCGTGGCTCACCTCGGCACCCGCCAGGCGGAACGTCGACTCTATCTTCTGCGCCGCGGCACGCTTGGCGCTCTCCACGCTGCTGCGCTGACTGGTGGCTATGGTGATATACTTCTCGTCCATCTTTATGGAAGCCAGGTTTGTGCTGGTCTCGACAAAGTTGGGTATCTCCCTGCTCATGGCCAGCACACCGTGTGCGCACGAGTACAAAGCATCCAGCAGTCGGTTCTGCGTGTCGCGGTCGATGAGGCGGCCCGGCTGGTTTGCAGGCTGCAGCTCGATGTTCATGTCGGGCTCAGTCGAGCGGAACTCGAAGCGTATGGCCTCAGCCATCTGCGCCACCATGTCGGCAAACGCGTCGCCGTTGGCGTCGGGCACCGTCACCACGGCGCTGGCCTCGCGCGCTATGGCGTTGCGCAGGTTGCCACCGTCGATGCTCGCTAGGCGCAGACCATGTTTATCGGCACCGTTCCACAGTATTCTCGTAAGCACCTTGTTGGCGCAGGCAAGACCCTTGTTGATGTCGTCGCCCGAGTGCCCACCCTTCAAGCCGCTCACCGACACCTTGTAGGCCCAGTAGGCCGGCAGTGCCGTCACATAGGTGTAAGGCAGCTTGGCAGTGGTGTCGATGCCGCCGGCGCAGCCTATGCAGTACTCGCCCTCGTCCTCATCGTCGAAGTTGAGCAGAATGTCGCTCTTGAGCCATTCTGTCGAGAGAGCTCCGGCACCGGTCAGGCCCGTCTCCTCGTCAACGGTGAACAAAGCCTCCAGAGGGCCGTGTTCCACCTCGTCCGAGTCGAGTATGGCCAGTATTGCAGCCACACCTATGCCGTCGTCGGCGCCCAGCGTGGTGCCGTCGGCCGTCAGCCACTCGCCGTCCATCACGGGCGTTATGGCATCCTTCATGAAGTCGAACTTCTTGTCGGCGTTCTTCTCGCACACCATGTCCATGTGCGCCTGCAGGCACACCTTGGCCGCATTCTCGTAGCCCGCCGTGGCAGGCTTGCGTATCAACACGTTGCCCGCCGCGTCGCTGAGGGTTTCCAGCTTGCGGCTCTCGCCGAAGTTACGCAGGTAGGCCGATATCCGCTCCTCGTGCTTCGACGGACGCGGAATACGCAATATCTCATCAAAAAACCGCCAAACATTGGCAGGCTGTAAATCAGTAATATTTGTCGACATGATTATTTTGGAAATTAAAAATTAAGAATTAAAAGTTAAAAATTGAAATCGCGCCAGCCCTCTATCGCATCTATAGTCTCTATCACATCTATCCCTTTGCTATTTCAAGTCTTCCATCAGCCTTCGCATCACTCGCGTGGGCGAAGCGTTCTCATACAGGATGGCGTACACCGTCTGGGCTATGGGCAGTTCCACCTGCAGCCTCTCGGCAATGGCAGCCACGCTGCGAGCCGCGTAATAGCCTTCGGCAACCATGTTCATCTCCATCTGTGCGCTGCGCACACTGTAGCCGCGCCCAATCATCGAGCCAAACGTGCGGTTGCGGCTAAACTGCGAATACGACGTCACCAGCAAGTCGCCGAGGTAGGCGAAGTCCATCAGGTTGCGCTCCGCCGCCGAAGTCTCAGGCATCAGGTGCTCCAGAAACATGCCGCACTCCTTTATGGCGTTGCTCACCAGCACCGCCGTCAGGTTGTCGCCGTAGCCAAGGCCATGCCCTATGCCGACGGCAATGGCGTACACGTTCTTCATCACAGCCGAGTACTCAAGCCCGCGCATGTCGGCCGAATAGGTGGTCCTTATATACTGGCACGACAGCAGCCTCCTCGCACACTCAGCCGTCTCACGGTCGCTCGACGCCACCGTCAGGTACGTCAGCTTGCGCTTCGCGGCCTCCTCGGCATGCGAAGGTCCAACAAACACCGACATCGCCTCCTCCGGCACCCCGAAGCGCCCATGCAGGAACTCCGTCACCGTCTGGCACCCATCGGGCAGCAAACCCTTCACACCCGAGTGCAGACGCTTGCCCTCAAGCATCTCGGGCGTAATCCCGTCGAACGCCGCAGCCACAAAAGCCGCAGGCACAACCACAAACACGTCGTCGCTCTCGGCCAGCACACGCGCCAGGTCGTCAGTAACCAGCAGCCGCCCGCTGTCGAGGTCGGCCTCGTTAAGGTAACAAGGGTTGCGGTGGTTGTTCACCACACCCTCTATTATCTCCTGTTCGCGGACCCACCAGGCCACCCTCGCGCCACTCCTCTCAAGCAGTATCTTCACAACCGCCGTGGCCCAGCTTCCGCTACCAATAACACCTGTCATATTTATACAAATATTAGATTTGCAAAGTTACGTTTTTTTTGGAAATTAACCATATTATATCACAACAAAACTATTAACAATCTTTGCACACGCTTTTCTATCAATCAGTTAAACAATTGTTTACAATTTTTTCCTCACAAAAACGACGCCATTACGAATAAAAGATGTATCTTTGCAAAACATTATTAACCCTAAAAACTAATAGAAATGGCCTACAAAATCACTGATTCTTGCGTCGCTTGCGGCACTTGCATCGACCAATGCCCCGTCGGAGCTATCTCCGAAGGTGACATCTACAAGATCAACCCTGACACCTGCGCTGGCTGCGGCACTTGCGCCGACGCATGCCCCATGGGTGCCATCACCGAGGCTTAATCATCCTCGCTGAGCGAGTCTTCGCAACAAAACACAAGCAAGAGGGAGTCACCCGCAATAGGTGCCTCCCTCTTCTTGTATAAAGAGGTCACCGCACCCTCCCTTCAGATGCAAACACCCCCAACGTGTTTGCATCTGTTTTTTATCCCCGCCCCCAACACAACCGAATCTTCATACGACCGGTTCCATAACCATCCACTGACAAATTCGAGCCCAAAATCCGTGTCCACACGACCAAAAACTACCGCAATCGTACTCCAAAATCCATGTCTGTGCACCCCAAAATCCGTGTCCCTACGACCCGTTTTCGAAGCAAACAAGGGGTAGGTATATAGAAGGTAAAGAGTACATAAGGAGTTGGTCCCACCAACTCCTTATCAACTATATACTTACGCTTTACGTTCTATATACCAAAATCGGGCTTTGCGCGCAGAAAGAATTAGAGTGATAACATACTAAATTACTGCATGTTACCACTAAAAAGCGTCAATAAACCGAAAAATGGGCGAAGACGGAACGGAAGGCGCTCTGAAACTTAATGGGAAACAGGTGAAGATTAGACCACCGGGGTTAAAGTTTGCAACAAACAACTGGTTGCAGACTCTACTCGTCGCGGTGGATGGGTTGCACCACCTTGCGCAGCGATTCTATGTCGAGCTGCTGATAGGTGAACGAGTTGCTGTCGGCAAAGAAGCGCTGATTGTTTTTGTACTGCTCGATGTTGTACTCCGATGCCTTGAGGAAGAGCGTCTTGGTGATGCAATGCTCCAGCTCGTCAAGCGTCATCTTGCCGGCCTTGTATCTCTCCATCTCATCATCGCTCACATATTTACGCACCTTGGCCAAAGCCGCATCCGACGCCCTGCCCGTACGCGGGGCGACGCTGCGCTCCAACGAAGGCAGGTCGGCCCAACCGGTGATAGTGGTCTCGAGCAGAGCCAGTTTCTTCCTGTTCTTGTCTTTGTAATAGCCAAGATAGGCATGGCACGGCTCAACGAATATTACAGGCTTCAGGCCTATCTTGCGCATGATGGAGGCAAAGAACACGCAGGCGTCTATACAGTTGGCCTGCTTCGACTTATACACCTCGTCGAAGAATCGTATATGCTGCGAATTGGATTTCTTCGAGGGGTTCGACGTGCACGATATGGAGCTATAGTTTATGCCCCGCTTCTGCACGTAATGCCACAAGGCATATACCTGCTTGGTCACCGACTCCTCGCCTTTTTGGTAGCCCGTGAAGCTGCTGATGGTGCCCTGCTCGAGCGCCCCGCTCATTATGTCGTTGATATAGGGGTGGTCCTCGTTCACATAGGTCGCAAACAGCCATCTGTAATCCACATACTTGCCTTCCGAGTCCAGAAGGCTGAGCAGACACTCGTTGACACTGCGGTAGTTGAGCCTTATGTTCTTTACGTCGACCTCTTCGTCGTTGATGAAGCAGGTGAAGGTGATGTCGACCATGCCCTGCTGGCGCAGACCGTACAAGTTTTCATACTTCCACTTCAGCATCGGGTAGAAGGTATACGTAACCCCTTTTTTGTCAAGTATTTCCTGTTCTATAGTCACATAGTTGAGCACCGACGAGTCGACCACCACCCGCAACACGGCATGGTCCTTGGGGGACGTAACCGAATAGGAGAAGAGGTGGTGCTTCACGTCGCCATGATAGCTTGCAAGGCCCAGCACAAGCGAGGGATAGAGTATATTCTCGTAATCAGGATTGTATGTAGCCTGGAAGTTAACCTGTACAGGGTCGAACTGTTTCGCTGTGCGATGCACGCAGGTCTGCCCCGTCAACATAAGTGCCAACCCCGCAAACAACAATGGCAATATGTGTCTCATTTAGGAATTAAAAATTAACAATTAACAATTAAAATCGAGCTATCCCTCTATTATATCTACCCTCTCTATCGCATCTATCCACTCTATTGCGCCAGCCACTTATAACTTAAAACTAATAACTTATAACTACAGCTCTCACCCATTCACAATTCCTGTCACCAGCACCAGCAACAACGCCAGAGGTGCCACATAGCGCGCCAGGAAATAGAAAGCCTTGAAGTAGCCGACCTTGAGTGTGCCGTGATTGGAGAGCTCATCCTTTATGTCGGCTGCAGGCATCACCCACCCGATAAACGCCACAGTGAGCAGAGCGCAGAGCGGAGGGAGATAGACGGCGGTGAGCTTGTCGACCAAGTCGAACAGTCCCAGTCCTGCCACCTTTACACCGCTCAAGCCTCCCACCGACATAGAGCACAGGCCTCCGAGCACCACCACGCAAAGTGCCAGCACTATTGCCGACACGGAGCGTTTGCGGTTGGGATACTCGCTGCCCCACGCCACCAAGGCCTCGAGCAACGAGATGGCACTGGTAAGTGCCGCCATGGAGAGCAACACAAAGAATATCACCGAAAAGACGGTGCCCACCATGAATCCCGACGAGGGGTTCATGCTGTTGAACACGGTGGGGAGCACCTTGAACACCAATCCCGGGCCGCCCGTGGGCTCGAGGCCGCAGCTGAACACGGCGGGGAATATGGCCACACCGGCGCAGAGGGCTATCAGCGTGTCGCACACTGTTATCCAGATGGAGGTCTTCAAGAGGTTGTCGTTGCGGGGAATATATGAGCCGTAGACTATCATCACGCCCATGCCCACCGACAGCGAGAACAGGGCCTGCCCCAGGGCGGCAAGGACACCTTGACCCGTGAGCTTGGAGAAGTCGGGCTTGAAGAGGTAGTCCAATCCCGCCGAGGCTCCGGGCATGGTGACCGAACGCACGCACAGCACCACGAGCAGCACCACGAGGATGGGCATCATCAACTTGGACACCTTCTCGACTCCTTTCTGCACGCCGCCAAGTATCACAGCTACAGTCAGCAAGGCAAACACAGCCAGAAACACTATAGGCCGCACTGCCGACTCGCTGAAAGCCTTGAAGTGAAGCTCCAAGCCTGAGCTATCGAGCTGCGCCAACGTACCCGAGGCGGCATCGACCACGTAGTTGAGCGTCCAGCCGGATATGACAAGGTACAACGACAGGATGAGGAAGCATGTAACCATGCCGAATATGCCGACATAGCGCCAGCCTTTCTTGTCGGGACGCAGTATCGGATAGGCAGCCACCGGCGTATGCTGCGACCGGCGGCCTATAACGAACTCAGTCATCATCAACACCATGCCTATACAAAAGACGAAGCACAGATACACTATCAGGAACGCCCCGCCGCCATATTTGCCGCAGATATAAGGGAAGCGCCAGATATTGCCGAGGCCCACTGCCGAGCCCACCGCCGCCATGATGGCACCAAAGTTCGAGGAAAAGCCTTTATTCTCTGTCATATATATGTCTGTTTTACATTATACTTTTCTGTCAGGGTTTTGCGTGACATATTCAGCCCACGACACCTTCTTCTTTGCCTTCTTCTTTTGCGGAGCCAGCATAGCCCTTATGTCGGCATAGGGGTTGCTGGTGATACGCCAGCAGGTGTACGCCGCCGCCAGGGCATCGGTGGCGTCGAGGTATTTGTTTTGCAGTTCCACACCCAGCTGCGCCATCAACATGCTGCGCACCTGTTCCTTACTGGCATTGCCGTTGCCGGTGATGGTCTGCTTTATGGTGGCAGGCTCATACTCTGTAAAGCTGAGGTCGCGGCTTATGGCCGCGGCAATAGCCACGCCCTGCGCACGTCCCAGCTTGAGCATCGACTGCACGTTCTTGCCAAAGAAAGGCGCCTCTATGGCAAGATGGTCGGGGTGGTATTCATCTATAAGCCTCACCATGGAATTATAAATATGGCGTATTCTCAGGTTGTAGTCCGAGATATTCTTCATGTACAGCACATCCATCAACAGCATCTCAGGACGACTGTGTTCTTCAACTTTCAGAATACCATAGCCCATTATCAATGTTCCGGGGTCAACTCCTATGATTATTTTCTCCACCCTATTAGAGATAAGTTTATTCTATAAAAAGATTTGCAAAGATACAAAACAATTAACGATTGGAAGCGTTATTATTGAAAATAATTTTCAACAATGAGATTATCACGCTGGAAATTTCCTCTATATTGCTATCTTCTTGCACTTTCCGCGCTACTGCTCTCGCAGGCGGTTTTTGCCGTGGTCAACCACAGTTTCTTCCATGTGGGAGGCTTCGTGCAATGGCTGCGCATAATTCTTGGCAACATCCACTTTGCCTTGTCGGCCACCACCGTATACCTTGCACCGTTTCTGCTGTTCCTCGTACTCCCGCTGCCGTCGCGCGGCTCCGTAAGGCATCGCCGACTCTCCTTATGGCCCTACGGCATCGGCGTTGCCCTTATGCTAGCCGTAAACATTGCCGACACGCCTTACTTCCAATGGACTTTCCGCCGACTTTCGTCCGACATATTCTCTTATCTCTCCCAAGGCTTCGGCTCCGACGGCACCGCCCTGCTGCCCGTCTTCACCAAGCAATTCTGGCCCTACCTGCTCTATTTCGTAGTCCTTACCGCCTCGGCAATACTCCTTGCCCGGCGGCATGCAGCACGTCTGCCCGAGGACAAGCCGCTGCCCCTGTGGCAGCACTCCGTTGTGTCGGTCGTGGCGCTGGCTTTGGCCTTGCTCCTCGTAAGGGGCGGCCTGTTTACACAGCATAAGCCTCTTGCCGCCGTCGACGCCGGACGCTATGCCGACCCCGACAACACCGCACTCGTCATCAACAGTCCTTTCTCTCTCTACCGCAGCATGGGGCACTCGGGCAACATCAAGCCTCTCAATTACTTCGACGAAGCCGCGCTCGACTCGGTCTACACCCCGGTAACGTACCCGTCGCATGCCGTTGCCGACAGCGCTCTGCTCTTAGCCACCCCGTCGCCCAACATCGTACTCGTCATCCTCGAAAGTTTCTCCGAAGAATACATGGGCTGCCTTAATGGCGGCGGCATAAGCTACACGCCGTTCCTCGACTCACTATACCCCAATTGCCTCACCTTCCGCGGCTTGGCCAACGGCAAGCGCAGCATCGAGTCGCTTCCCGCCCTGCTCGAAGGCATCCCTTCGTTGATGGACTACGCCTTCATAACCTCACCCTTCTCCCTCAACCGCGTCAGCGCCCTGCCCTCCATCCTGCAACGCCACGGCTACTCTACGGCCATGTTCCACGGCGCCTACAACGGCTCCATGAACTTCGACTCTTTTGCCAAGACGGCTGGCATATCACGCTACTACGGCATGGACCAATACGACGGTCCTCGCTCCGACTATGACGGCACCTGGGGCATCTTCGACGAACCTTTCCTGCAATACACCGTGCGCCAGCTCGACACTTTCCGCGAGCCTTTCTTCGCCGCCGTCTACACCATCTCGTCGCACCACCCCTACACCATTCCCCCGCAGCACGAGGGGCGCTTCAAGCTGGGCCCCATTCCATTGCTGCAAACCATCGGCTACGCCGACTACGCGCTGCGGCAGTTCTTCGTCAGCGCCTCCACGCAGCCGTGGTTCAGCAACACACTCTTCATCATAACTGCCGACCACGCCGCCCAGCCGCTCTCCGACGATTATCGCTCCGGTCTCGGCCTCTATCGCGTACCTATGATGTTCTACACGCCGAGCAATGCCCTGACCCCGAGCCACAGCCAACGCATGTTCCAGCACTGCGACCTCACCCCTACCCTGCTCGACATACTCTCGCTCAACGAGCCTTGCTGCTGCTTCGGCACCAGCGCATTGCGTGGCGGCACCCCGTTCCATATAGTTTACACCGGCGATGCTATCGTGCTCAACCGCGGCGACGGCTCCGCCGCCTCACTGTGCGGCGACAAACTGCATAGTACCGACACCGTCGCATCGCAGCTGCTGCAGGCCATCCTTCAGCAGTACAACAACAGGCTGCTACAGAACCGTATGACACCCTAACCCGCCTGCCTACTTATAAATCAAGCTTATTATATCATTAATAATAGTGCCAGACTCTCCGTTGTGGTCGAACGCTGGAGGTTCGTCGACTCTTGCACCTGCAAGCAGTTGCTCGGCTGCCGTCACAGCCTCGGGATGCAGGCTGTCGCTGGCTATCACCGCCGACGTTATTCGGCCAAGACTCTCGTCCACCGTCAGCGACACATCGGCATCGCCCCAATCCCAGCTGCCATGACAACGGCTCTCGAAATTGCGCCATCGGCCGTAAAGCCATTCGTCGCTGGCATACACGTCGTGCTGTCTCTTGACGAAATCCTCTTGCATTATAGCATCATAGTCAACCATCACCGCTTTGCCGCCATACACAGCCTCGAAGGCTTCGACCATACGCGGCATCAGGTTTTGCACCGTCACATCGGCCAGTTCCGACAGGTTCACCACCCTGCTGCGCACCGACGACACACCATGACGCTGCAACTTCGAAGGCTTGGTCTTCAGGTAGCGTTGCATGTCGCTCACGTTGCCGCCTATGAGCACCGTGCCGTGATGCAGGCCATGGTTGCGGCCTTTATGGAACGCGTTGCCGCTGAACTTGCGACCGTCGCACAGCACGTCGTTACGACCGCTCAGTTCGGTGGACAGACCATAGGAAGCCACCGCCTGACGCATAACCTCGAACTGGCGCAACTGGTCGTAAAGCGAATGCGGCGCGACAAAGGAGAAGTTCATGTTGCCTTCGTCGTGATACACTGCGCCACCGCCCGTCATACGGCGCGACAGGTAGCCACCGTCGGCAACCAACGCCTCTACATTGCATTCCGCAAACGGGTTCTGATTGCGGCCTATCACCACCGTGCGGCGGTTGTGCCACAGATACATGGTAACCGTTTCATCAACAGGCTGCTCGAGCAGATAGTTCTCAACAGAAAGGTTCCAATAGGGATCCCAACCTTTACCAATAATAACTTGCAGTTTCATATATTTATCGTTGACGCGTCAGCCACTAATAACTTAAAGCTAACAACTTAAAAACTAAAGCATGTATGGTCTTATACATGCTCAAAGGTCCACTCTTAAAGTGATATAATTGGCAGCCTTGCCCAGATTATAATTGTTGCGTCCCACATCCATGTGCAGACGGCGCATCTTCACACCGAGTCCATACGAGAAACCGCTGGTGTTGATGTTCGTGGTTCCCTTCGTCTCCTTGCTTCTACGATAGTTGAAACCCACACGCGCCATAAGCACCTGTCGGATGGTCAGCTCCACGCCCACAATGGCGTGCCGTCCTGTATTGTCGAGGGCACGTGCAAAAGAGCTCTGCTCTTTCCTCTCGCCCGTGAACGGGTCGGTCTGGCTTGTGGGGTTGAACTCGTCATCATAGCCCAAGTTCCAATGTTGCAGCTCTGTAGCCGACAAGAACAGACGGAACGGGGCATTCTTCAGCTGGTACGACAATGCCGCCGACAGCTCGAATGGCAGCTTCTCGGTCATCCCGTCGAAGGTCTTGAACTGCGCACCGGCATTGCGTCCTATCAGCGTAGCCGACAGCGACTTGTCTCTGCTTACATAGCTGCCCGCCAAGTCGATGGCAAGAGCCAGCGCAGTATAACTCTCATACTGCGACACCGTAGGCTTCAAGCTTGCCCCTATGCTAATGACCGAGTCGACATGCATGCCCCAGCCTATACCGACGGAATAATCGGCGGCAAAGAACTTGCCAGCGGGCGTCTCCTCGGCCGTGTAGCCTTCGAAGCGCCCGTAGCTGTTGAAATGCAACGAGAATACGAAGTCGCACATCTTGCCTGCATGGTAGCCGTACGACACGCTGGCCAGGTTGGAACCGGCAAACAAATTGGCGACACTCAGCATCAGCTGGTTGTGATAGCGTTTGTCTATAAACGACGGATTGTTGACCGCCACGCCGAGGTCGTTGTCATACAGCGACAAGTAGTCCATACCCAGTGCAGCAGTGCGTGCCGACGTGGGCATGTCGAGCACTGACAGCGTTGACATCCCCGCCACCTGTCCCTTGGCACAGCAGCAGGCAGCCAGCATCAGCACTACAATCAACGCTCGTCTTTGCACTACAACACCTTGTTTTAGTTCTCCCACACCTCGACGCCGTCCTTCTCCAGATAGCCTGTCTTGATGCCTCCACCGGGCTGCTTGCAGCGGATTACATATTTACCGTTGTATATCAGCACTTCATCGTACTTGAACTCCGTCACCATCACTCCCTGCACATTGATGAAGCCCCACTTGCCCTTAAGACGCAGCGCGGCATACGTAGCGGGATATGGATACTTCTGGTAATCTATCTCATACGCCACTCCGTCATATATGATGTCGGTTAGCGGCTCGCCGCTTACGCCTACGTAGCCCCACTTGCCGTTCTTCGACACGGGATACATGCCTCCGTTGGTCTCATAGCGCAGGGCCCCGTAGCGCGGCGTTATAGTCCAGTTGTTATCCTTGTCCACATAGCCCCATTCGCCAGTCTCTTCGGCCTGGCACGGGTAATACATTGGATAGATTTCCTGTGCGTTGAGACCCAACGCACAGGAAAGAGCTATCAGCAAGACATATAGTGGTTTGGCATACATAGTCTTAAACTTGTGGCAAGGATGCTTCTTGACAGTCATTACTTCTTGTTGCGCTCGTGACGCATCAAGTGGCTGGGCTCAAGAGCCATGCGGTCGGTCTCAAGCAACGAGGCGACACCTTCGTCGACACGTTTCTTGGCCTGGCAGGCCTCACAGTGGCACTCCTCGTGGTAGTTGCGCGGCTCGGTATAGGTGGTGATAACACCTTCGAAGTTGCGCAATATCACCTTGTTGGGGCTTTGCGATATGACGTAGTTGGGCATCACCGGGGTCTTGCCGCCGCCACCGGGGGCGTCCACCACGAAGGTGGGCACGGCATAGCCGCTGGTATGGCCACGCAGGTTCTCTATAATCTCTATGCCCTTGCTCACCGGCGTGCGGAAATGCTCCAGGCCCATGCTCAGGTCGCACTGGTAGATGTAGTACGGACGCACACGGTTGCGCACCAGCTCGTGCATAAGTTTCTTCATCACATGCACGCAGTCGTTCACGCCGCGCAGCAGCACCGTCTGGTTGCCCAGCGGTATACCGGCGTTGGCCAGGCGTGCCAAAGCCTGCTCGGCCTCGGGGGTGAACTCGTTGGGGTGGTTGAAGTGGGTGTTGAGCCAGATGGGGTGATACTTCTTCAGCATTTCGCACAGCTCGGGGGTGATACGCTGCGGGCACACCACAGGCGTACGGCTGCCGAGGCGCACTATCTCCACATGCGGTATGGCGCGCAGGCGCTTGATGATATACTCCAGCTTCTCGTCGCTCACCATCAGGCAGTCGCCGCCGCTGAGCAGCACGTCGCGCACCTCGGGTGTACGCTCTATATACTCCAGACATTTCTCTATCCGCTCGCTCGGGCTTTCGTCGTCCTTTTGACCGGCGAAACGGCGACGGGTGC
>JAGCUZ010000057.1 GCA_017962615.1 Bacteroidales bacterium
CTGCCTCTCCGTGCGCGGGTTGCACACCTGCGTGGGCCGCCTGCGCATGCACCACACGTCTTTCCATTTGTAGCCGATCACCGGCCCCACACTACCTTCGAATCCCCCGAGGATTCCCTGCGTCATCTTTGCCATAGCACTTTGATTTTATGATTATACGCCCCGATAACGCAGCAACCGTGCAAATATTGTGCACCACCCCTAAAAAAACAAATTTTTCATAAGTAGTAAGTATATAGTTGATAAGGAGTTGGTCGGACCAACTCCTTATGTACTCTTTATGTACTCTATATATACACTTTGTTTAGGTTGAAAGCTGGTTGAAACATGGTCAAAAAGACGATTGCAGAGCAATTGTAACGGTATCGGATAATGTTGTGAGGGCATGATAAACCAAGAGGCCTGCACCAACGCGGTGCAAGCCTCTTGGATACTTAGTGTTGTATGCTTATATGTATATACGTGTATGGAGGCTCTCGTAAGGGCCTTCCTCACCAAGAATCATATACAAATTCTATCTTTTCTCAAACTCGTATGAGACTTTGGCGTTCCAACCATCAGTGTCTTTCCACTTGCCGTTTATTGACAACACTTTACCATTTAGTTCTTCTATTGTGAAGTCACCAGTGTTTTTAATGCCATAAGAATCTTTTTCTGTTGTTATTGTCAGGTTATCACCACTTATCGACCAGTCTCCATCTAGTTGGTAGTCGCTTGCAATAACAAAAAAACCAGTGCCATTAGCCTTGAATGTCCAACATTCGTCTTTGGCTCCTTTTAACCACTCTACTTCTTCTGAATCTGAAGAGCTAGTAGATATAATAGATACTCTAGTTATTTTCCATTTGCCTTCGATTCTTTTTTCCTTTGAGCAGGAGGTGAGCATCATCATTGCTGTGGCAGCGATAAAAGCAATCACGACGAAAATTTTAGTTTTTTTCATTTTTGTATTTCTTTTTAGGAATGAATAAATTGTGTTTTATAGTTCCTTTGAGAGTGTACACATAAAAAGAGCGCGGAACTTTTAAGTCTTCATTGGTCATTCTGAGGTCTTGGACTACCTATTATCCCCAATTACAACGTACAAGTCCACGCTTATGCGGGAACGCCGTCGCTTTATTCTGGGGATAATCCGAAAGTGTCCAAGTTTCAGAATGACCAGATAAGCTACTTCGCTTTTTTCTATTCTATGATGTGCATACTAAACTATGCGTTATGCTTCATTGGCAGTATGTTTCGTTAATATTCGGTTGACTAATCAGCCACAAAATTACACATTATTTATGATATGGCAAGAAAAAAGTTGCGTTACAATGTTTTTTATGTCGCGTACCAGACGGCACGCATTGATATATTACCCGTTGCACGGCACTGCGCCTTCGGCTTATACCGTGTTATGCAATGTCATGCCCCGCTGGGGCATTGATGATGCGAGATATTGTATGCGATACGGCGTGCAGGATGCACGCGCTTTCAATAACCCCGCACAAGCGAAGCGCAGTGTGGGGTATGGTGATGACCCCTCTCATCTGCGTGCCAGCGGCACGCGCCCTTGAACTGAACCTGATATAATCGAGCACAGCTATACATATAGGCGTGCAGAAGTGACCTTGTTCCCCTCACCCACATACGATGAGGATATATCCCTCTGTATATGGCTGCTGTAATGAGGGCGCCAATTCTCCGCTTCGCTATCTAAAAAGCCACAGGCTTTTTCTTCACTCCGAAACGCATGTATATACTATATCTGTTTGTCCCCACACTGCTCCCTCTCGGGCTTGTGCGGGGTTATAGAGGGTCAGCCCCGCTGGGGCTGTTGTTTATAAGAATAATGGCGAGTTCTATTTATTACTATTGAACACGAATTGCACGAATCTAACGAATTTATTTTTAGAATATTTATGCAAGCATAAAACGAATATAACGAATTTATAGAAGTTACCTAATAATAAAGCGGGGCGCCGTTGGGGGCGCCCCGCTTTCGATAGGACAATAGGTGTGGGTCCGGATGGGTTTACTCGGACTTCTCTTCGTTATTGTCTTCCATGAGTTTCTTCAGCACGTCGAGGTCGCCAAGCGTGGTCTTCTCCAGGTTGTCGGTGAGTTTCTTGGCGGCACGCTTTGCTGCGCGCTCTTTCTTTGCCTCGTCGTTCTCGGCTTTGACCTTGTCGTTCTCGGCTGCATCTTGGAAGACGCGGGTGTGGGAGACGATGATCTTCTTGTTTTCTTTCGAGAACTCGATGACCTTGAAGTCGAGAGTTTCGTCCATGCGGGCCTTGGTCTTGTCTTCTTTCTCGAGATGACGCATGGGGGCGAAGCCTTCAACGCCGTAGGGGAGGGTCACAGTAGCGCCCTTGTCGTTGATGGCGGTGATGGTGCCCTGGTGCACGCTGCCCACGGAGAAGAGGCTCTCGTAGACGTCCCAAGGATTCTCCTCGAGCTGCTTGTGGCCGAGGCTGAGACGGCGGTTTTCGGCGTCTACTTCGAGGACGACGACGTCGATGCTCTCACCGATCTTGGTGAACTCGGCGGGGTGCTTGATCTTCTTGCTCCAGCTGAGGTCGCTGATGTGGATGAGGCCGTCGACACCCTCCTCGAGTTCGACGAAGATGCCGAAGTTGGTGAAGTTGCGCACCGTGGCGGTGTGCTTGCTGCCGACGGGGTATTTCTCGGCTATGGCGATCCACGGGTCGGGGACGAGCTGCTTGATGCCGAGGCTCATCTTGCGGGCCTCACGGTCGAGCGAAAGCACGACGGCTTCCACCTCCTGGCCGACTTTCAGGAAGTCCTGAGCGCTGCGCAGGTGCTGGCTCCAGCTCATCTCGCTGACATGGATGAGACCTTCCACGCCGGGTACTATCTCGACGAATGCACCGTAGTCGGCGATGACCACCACCTTGCCGTGTACGTGGTCGCCTTCCTTGAGGTTGGGGTCGAGGGCATCCCACGGGTGAGGCGTGAGCTGCTTCAGACCGAGGGCTATGCGGCGCTTGGCCTCGTCGAAGTCGAGAATAACAACGTTGATCTTCTCGTCGAGGTGGACGATCTCTTCGGGGTGGCTGATGCGGCCCCAGCTGAGGTCGGTGATATGGATAAGACCGTCGACGCCGCCCAGGTCGATGAACACGCCGTAGGAGGTGATGTTCTTGACGGTGGCTTCGAGCACCTGACCTTGCTCGAGGTGGCTGATGATTTCGGCCTTCTGGGCTTCGATCTCGTCCTCGATGAGGGCTTTGTGGGAGACGACGACATTCTTGTACTCGTGGTTGATCTTGACGACCTTGAACTCCATGTTCTTGTCGACGAACACGTCGTAG
The DNA here is from genome assembly GCA_017962615.1 of Bacteroidales bacterium. Classification (GTDB taxonomy): domain Bacteria; phylum Bacteroidota; class Bacteroidia; order Bacteroidales; family P3; genus Colimorpha. The sequence continues at coordinate 3,318 of JAGCUZ010000057.1, forward strand.
TCGCGGATGGGCTTCACGTCGATCTGCGAGCCGGGGAGGAAGGCCTCGATATTGTCGAACACGGTGACGATGAGACCGCCCTTGGTGCGGCTCTTCACGTAGCCGGTGATGATTTCCTGGTTCTCGTAAGCCTGGTTGACGCGCTCCCACGACTTGAGGATGCGGGCCTTCTTATGAGACAGCTGCAACTGGCCGTTGGAGTCTTCCTGGCTCTCCACGTAGACCTCGATCTTGTCGCCAGCCTTGAAATCAGGGTTGTAGCGAAGCTCGCTTGCGGGGATGACGCCGTCGGACTTGAATCCGATATTGACAACGGCTTCACGGTCGCTGATGCTGACAATGGTACCCTCTATGACGTCCTGATCGGCAAACTGATTGAAAGTTTCATCATAAGCCTCCGACATCTTCTTAGCCTGTTCTTGATCCTTGACCTCATTTTTCTCGTCGATAGCGTCCCAATCAAAATCAGCTAACGGTTGCACATTTTTATAATCCATTTTTTAAAAAATTGTTTGTTGCGGTCTCCTGCCCGACCAGGTTAAACATATAATAACCGCTTGAACATCATTGCATTGGCAGGAATGCAACCATTCAAGGGATGAGTTGCAAAAATACGATAAATTATTGAATTGGACAAGTTTTTTTTCATCCATGCACTTGTATTCCTTCCACGTCGGAACTTGTCCGCCACGGCACCGGGGGTATCTAATCTACAGGTATGTCCTTGTTGACATTGCGGCTGCCCTTCACGGCGTAGAAAAGTATGAAGGCAAAGCCAAGCATAGGCAGCAGGTAGCTGACAGAATAGCCTAGCTTGTCGGCCAAGAGGTTCTGCACCAGCGGCAGGATGCCGCCGCCACACACCATGGTCATGAATATGCCCGAGGCCATGGCCGTGTACTTGCCGAGGCCTTCGGTGGAGAGGTTGAAGATGGAGCCCCACATCACCGAGGTGCAGAGTCCGCACAGGGTGATAAACAGCACCTTGAGCGGCACCGCTGTGCCGCTGGCCGACAGTGTGGCACCGGCCGGCACCGCCACTACGCAGAGCAGCAGCACCAGGGCCAACGTGGACACTGCCACAAGCATGGCGCGCGACGACACGCGGCCTCCGAACAGGCCGCCGAGGAAGCGCCCGACGAGCATCAGGAACCAGTAGCAGCCTACAAACCAGCCGGCAAGGCTGGCACTCATTCCCAGGCCACCCTGGGCTGCGTCGCTCGTCATGTAGAGATTGGCGGTATTGGGTATGCCAACCTCCACACCTACATAGATGAAGATGGCGGCGGCTCCCAAGACGAAATGACGGAACGACAACGGACTGTGTTTCCCCGCATCGGCCTTGGTTTTGTCTTCTTTTTCGAGGTGCGGCTCGGGTATGGCCGTGAAGGCTATCACAACAAAGGCCACCACGAAGATGGCCATGGCTATTATCATGGCGGGTGCCGCGTCGCTGACCTGTGCCGTTGCGGCCTGGCCGCCTATGAGGTAGCCCAGCAGGACGGGGGCCAGCGTGCCGCCGGTGGAGTTGATGGTGCCGCCCCACTGGATGAGCTGGTTGCCACGGTTGCCGCCGCCGCCGAGGGTGTTGAGCATGGGATTGACCACTATATTGAGCAGGCACATGGAGAAGCCTGCCACCAGGGCTCCGGCGACATAGATGCCGAAGCTCTGGGCATAGCCCGAGAGGAACTGGATGCCGACCCCTATAAAGCCCACGGTGACGGCAAGGAGCGACGTGAACTTGTAGCCTTTGCGCTTGAGTATCAGTCCCGAGGGGATGCCCATGCAGGCATAGGCTATGAAGTTGGCGAAGGTGCCCAGCTGCGAGAGGGCATTGGTGGTGCCAAACTGATTCTTGACGATGACGCCCATCGAACCGGCGAAATTGGTGACGAACGCTATCATGAAGAACAGCATGAACATCACTATGATGGGAAGGGTGCGTTTCATTGGAAGTTATAAGTTTTTAGTTTTAAGTTCTATGTTATAAGTGGCTGGCGCAATTATAGTTGTCGGTTATAAGTCTTAAAGGTACAAGGCACTCCTATGGGTTGCATAGGAGTGCCTTGTTATATTGTTGTTAGAAGACGACCACTTTTACTGGGGCGGCGTTGGCGACGCGCACAAGATAGACGCCGCTGAAGCGCACGGGGAAGCGACGGCTGTCGCCCTCGGAGGCTGCCGACTGCCACACCATGCGGCCGAGCTCGTCGTATACGGTGACCTGGCGGCCTGCCACTCCAGTGACGGTTATCGCGCCCTGGCCTGCATATACCACTGCGCCGCTGGCTGCGGCATTTTCGATGCCTTCGCCGTCGTAGGCGAAGAGCGCCTTGAAGGTGCTGTCGCACAGCACGGTGACGATGCGGGGATTATCGGTTACGCGGTCGGTCCAACGCACGAAATGCTTGCCGTCGTAGGGAATTGCCGTGAGTGTTGCCTGCGTGCCGTACTCGTAGGTGCCGGCGCCCGAGACGTCGCCGTAGCCGCTGTTGTCGGGCTCGTTGACGCCGCCGGTGGCGACGGTGATACGGTAGGAGAGGGGCAGGAACTCGGCTGTGACGGTGGCCGTCTCGCCCATGTCGGGCGTTATGACAAGGTAGCGGGGGTTGGACATGTTGTACTGGCCGTTGCACACCCAGCGCTTGAAGCGGTAGCCTGTGGAGGCCGTGGCGCGCAGGACGGCGGTGTCGCCCTCGTTATAGAGGCCGCTGCCGGTAACGGTGCCGTGCGACGGGTCGTCGGGCACAGCGGTGATCTGGCACTGGTGCATGTTGAAGTAGGCCACAAAGGAGGCGTCGCCCGTCACGGTGATGGTGCGCGGGTTCTGTGTGACGCCGTCGTCCCAGTGGTCGAAGGTGTAGCCCGGGTTGGCCGTGGCCTGTATGGTCACCGTGGTGCCGTAGGCGTACTGGCCGCCGCCCGAAGTGTAGCCCATGGCGCTGTTGGCGGGCGACACGGAGATGTTGCAGGTCTCGCCCGAGAAATAGGCTATGAAGTTGGCGTCGCCGTCGACCGTAAGGGTGCGGGGATTCTGGCCGTTGCCGTCGTTCCAGCCCGAGAAGCGGTAGTGGGCCGCGGGCGTGGCCGTGATGGTTGTGGTGGTGCCGTAGCGGAACGTGCCGCCGCCGGTGGCGGTGCCTTTCGACGGGTCGCTGCTTGTGACGGTTATCACGCAGTTGTTGGAGGCGAACTGCGCCGTGTAGGTTGCGCTGCCTGCCACGGTAAGCACACGCGGATTGTCGGTGTTGCCGTCGTTCCACTGCACAAAGCGGCAGTCGTTGGCCGGCGTGGCTCGGAGCGTCACCGTGTCGCCATACCTAAAGGAGCCGCCGCCCGTTACGCTGCCCATCGACGCGTTGCTGCTGTTGACGGTTATAGTGTACGTGGGGTTGGTGTTGATATAAAACGACAGGGCGAAGTCGCGGTTGTAGGGCTGCGCGTAGGTCTGCGCTGAATTGGTGTAGGTCTTTCCGTATGACATCTGCAGGTAATGGGTGTTGTTGTAGGTGTAGTCGAGCAGGTAACGGCCGTCGAGGGAGTCGACCAGCGGCAGGTTCGACACCGCCACGGTGCAGTTTATCATACGTTTCTCGACCAGTATGGCGCTATTGCCTCCCACCTCGACAGCCACCCAGAACGGACGGCTGCCAACCACGTAGGGGTCGTTGAGCGTCACGCTCTGCTCGCCGTACGACCGCTGCGTGTACGACTGCGAGCGCACCAGGGTTCCAAGGCATTCGCTGACCTGCGTGGTATAGGCGTTGGCCAGCATGCCGGCATTCAGCATGGAGCCTTCGTACACCTTGACGGTGAAGTTGTTGTTGGTGTATCCGCTGGCGCCGTAGGTGCTGAACTTTATCTGCGAGAGCAGGCTGCCTGCAGGGAAGTTGCCCAGGCATTCGGGGCGCACAATAAGCTGTTCGCCAGCCTCGAAGGACATATACATGGTGCCGCCGTTGCGGCCGTACCATCCAGTGGTGCTGGTTGTGCCGTTGGGCTGGGTGACGTAGACGGTGTCGTGGGTGGTGTCCTGCGTAACCACTATGGTGGCGATTCTCGCCGTGCCCGAGTTGTTCTGCGTTGCCGACAGGTGCATTATGGTCTGCTGTCCACCGCCGTTGCCGCTGGTGGGGCTTACGGTGAGCCAGCTGTCGTTGCACACCGCCGTCCAGCCTGAGCTGATACGGTTGTTGGTGCGCACGTAGACGCTGTCGCTTCCGCCAAGTCCCGAGAGGTTGACCGTCGACGGGGTGACGCGCAGTGCGCTGGAGTTGGGCTCGATGCCCACTATCATGCACTGTCCGCTGTTGAAGGTGTAGGTGGAGTTGCCGCCTGTGCCGCCGCTGCCGGGGTTGAGGGCGTTGAGGGCGTAGAAGCCGTCGTAGGAACCGCCCCAGCCCCAGTTGATATGGAAGTAGTTGCGGCTGTCGTATCCGTCGCACACAAAGGCGTGGCCGCCGCTGGCGTCACGGCCGGTATAGATGACGGGGCGCCCGGCGTCGAGCTCGCTCACCACACGTGCCGTCCACACGGCATCGGTGTAGCTGCTGCGCTGCATGCCGACGAGGGTGCTCTTGTAGTCGAAGTAGCGTTTAAGCGAGTTCTCGGCGCATATAGCCGACGAGGAGCCATAGGCTATGGTCTGCGCTCCGCTCGACATGCCGTAGTCCATCTCGACAGCCACGCCGCAGTGGTACATCAGCGTGGCCACGGCGGTGATCTGCGCCTGCGTAGAGGAGCGCGTCAGGGCGTTGGGCATCTGCGACCATGCGTAATAGGTGTTGGCGAAGTTGGCGCTCTGCCGGCCGTAGGTGGCGTGGGTGTAGCTGTGTGACGATATGCCCACCGTGGGACTGTTCCAGAACTTCATGATCTGCGCCATGGCGGTGGCCACACAACCTGTCACAGTGCGCTCGCCCTCGCTGTTGTCGTAGGGGCAGAGGTTGTTGTAGAGCGGCGACTGGTTCCAGGTAGTGGTGAGCATTGCCGCCACGGTGTTGTGCGGCTGGTCGGGGTCGTCGAGGGGTGCGCCTTCGCGCAGGCGGCGCCACTGCGAGGCTATCTCGTTGGTGGCCTCGATGTCGTTCTGCACGCACCATAGCACGGCGTCGGAATAGTCCTGCAGCCATGCGCGCACGCTTACGGGCACCTGCTCGTCGGCCTGCTGCTGGTTGGAGTAGCCTACGATGGGCGTGACGCGGTCGTCGGCGGCAACGATGACAAAGCCGGCGCTTTTGGTGTTGTTGAAGACATACAGGCCAGGGAACTGTGCCGAACTGCCGGCTTCGACCATCTTGGCCTCGGTGCCGTAGCGGCCTGTCCAGAAGGTGGCGGCTATGCGGGCGGCGTCCTGGCGTTCGACCGGTGCGGCGTTGACAGTGAAGAAGAGCGTCAAAGCCGCAAGCAGTGCGTAAAAACGGTTGTGTTTCATATCGGTGTTTTCTTAACTTAAAGTGGCTGCCGCGGTCATATATCCTGCGTCAGCCACTTGTTATTTAATAACTTTGTAACTAATGACTTTAAAACTAATTAACCTTTCAAAGCCTCCGAGCCGCTGACTATCTCGATAATCTCGTTGGTGATGGCGGCCTGACGTGCTTTGTTGTAGCTCAGCTTCAGGTCTTTGAGCAACTCGGTAGCGTTGTCGGTGGCTTTCTGCATGGCAGTCATGCGAGCGCCGTGCTCGGCGGCCAGCGAGTCGAGGATGACTCTGTAGAACTGCGAGCGCAAGGTGAGGGGTATCATGTTGCGAAGGATGTCCTCTTTGTTGGGCTCGTATATATAGTCGTTGCGCTGGCTCTGCTTGGCGGCGGCTTTCTGGCTCTTGCCCGGCTCGACCGGCAGGAACTGCTCGGTGCTGAGTATCTGGGTGAGGGAGTTCTTGAACTGGTTGTATATCAACTCTACATAGTCGTACTTGCGGTCGCAGAAGCTCTGCATTATCTGTTCGGCGAGGGCTGCAATGCTGTCGAACGAGGGGTTGTCGAGCATGTCGTCGTAGCTGGCTTCCACGAGGCCTTTACGCTTGGCAAAGAACTCGCTTCCGCGCTTGCCTATGGTTATCATCGACAGTTTGTCGACATGGAGGGTGTCGGTGTAGTGCGACACTCTTGCCGAGGCTTCTTTGATGACGTTAGAGTTGAAGGCTCCGCACAACCCTTTGTTGGATGTTACCACCACCAACAATACGCTGGCAGGCTTGCGCACCTCGTGATAGGGGGTCTGCACCCCGTCTTCGACGTCTATATCGCCTATGATTTCGCTCAGCATCGCCGCGTACGGACGCATACCTATGATGGCGTTCTGCGCACGGCGGAACTTGGCTGCCGACACCATCTTCATGGCCGACGTAATCTGCTGCGTCGAGCTCACCGAGGCGATACGGGTGCGCACTTCTTTTAAGTTTGCCATAGTTTCGTTGTTGTCGCTGTCTTGTTACTTTTTCACTTCATATTTCGCTGCGATGTCCTCGGCCACTTTGCGCAGTGTTTCGAGGTCGGCATCGAGCAGCTTGCCCTGGCGCAGGTTGCCCAACAGGTCGGCGTGGTTCTTGCGGAGGAAGAAGAGGAACTCGGTCTCGAAGTTGTGCACCTGTTCGACGGGCACCTTCTGCAGCAGTCCCTTGGTTCCGCAGTAGATGATGGCCACCTGGTCTTCGACGGGCATAGGCGTGTACTGGGGCTGTTTGAGGATTTCGACGTTGCGTGCGCCTTTGTCGAGCACCGCCTTGGTGGCGGCGTCGAGGTCGGAGCCGAACTTCGAGAAGGCCTCCAACTCGCGGTATTGTGCCTGGTCGAGTTTCAGGGTACCGGCAATCTTCTTCATCGACTTGATCTGAGCCTTACCACCCACACGCGACACCGAGATACCGACGTTAATGGCGGGACGCACACCCGAGTTGAACAGGTTGGTCTCCAAGAATATCTGACCGTCGGTAATCGAGATGACGTTGGTGGGGATGTAGGCTGACACGTCGCCGGCCTGGGTCTCGATGATGGGCAGAGCCGTAAGCGAGCCACCGCCTTTCACCTTGCCTTTGAGCGATGCGGGCAGGTCGTTCATCGTGGCGGCTATCTCGTCGCTCTCGATGATACGTGCTGCGCGCTCCAGCAGACGGCTGTGCAGGTAGAACACGTCGCCAGGGTAAGCCTCGCGTCCCGGCGGGCGACGGAGGAGCAGCGAGACCTCGCGGTAGGCCACAGCCTGCTTGGAGAGGTCGTCGTATATGACGAGGGCGTTGCGTCCCGTGTCGCGGAAGTATTCTCCGATGGCGGCACCTGCGAAGGGTGCGTAGAACTGCATGGCGGCGGGGTCGGATGCCGTGGCGGCCACGACGATGGTGTAGGCCATGGCGCCTTTCTCCTCGAGGTTCTTCACGAGGTTGGCCACCGTAGAACCCTTCTGGCCGCAGGCCACGTAGATGCAGTACACCGGGTCGCCTGCGTCGTAGAAGTTCTTCTGGTTGATGATGGTGTCGATGGCGATGGCGGTCTTACCGGTCTGACGGTCGCCGATGATGAGCTCGCGCTGGCCGCGTCCGATGGGGATCATGGAGTCGCTGGCCTTGATGCCGGTCTGCAGGGGCTGCTCCACGGGCTGACGGAAGATGACGCCGGGGGCTTTGCGCTCCAGGGGCATGTCGAACAGTTCGCCGCTCACGGGGCCTTTGCCGTCGATGGGCTCGCCAATGGTGTTGATGA
>JAGCUZ010000009.1 GCA_017962615.1 Bacteroidales bacterium
CACACCGCCCGAGAGCACCTTGCCGCTGGCGGGCTGCACGGTGTTGTAGGCTCGCGCCAGGCGGGTGATGGAGTCGAGCATTATCATTACGTCGTGGCCGCACTCGGTGAGGCGTTTGGCCTTCTCGAGCACTATGTTGGCTATGCGCACATGGCGGTCGGCGGGCTCGTCGAACGTCGAGGCAATCACCTCGGCGTTGACGCTGCGTTGCATGTCGGTGACCTCCTCGGGACGCTCGTCGATAAGCAGCACCATGAGGTATACCTCGGGGTGGTTGTAGGCAATGGCGTTGGCCACCTCTTTGAGCAAGGTGGTCTTACCTGTCTTGGGCTGTGCCACGATGAGGCCGCGCTGCCCCTTGCCTATCGGGGTGAACATGTCGATGATACGTGTAGAGAGCGTCTGGGTAGGATGCCCCGTCAGCTTGAACTTCTCGTTGGGGAAGAGCGGTGTGAGCGACTCGAAGGGCACCCTGTCGCGCAGACGGTCGACGCTGAGGCCGTTGACCTCTTCTATCGTGACCAGTATGAAATACTTCTCGTTGGAGCGTGGCGGACGGATGCGGCCGCGCACGGTGTCGCCGGTCTTCAAGCCGTTGGACCGTATCAGCTGCACCGAGACGAAGATGTCGTCGGGCGAACCCAGATAGTTGTAATCCGACGAACGGAGGAATCCGACGCCCTCGGGCTGCACCTCCAGCACACCCTCGACCGACACGGCCCCTTCGAGCTCGAAGGCATACTCGCGGTAATGCTCCTGCTGGTTGTTGGACTGCTGGTTGCCGGCATTGGGCTGGTTGTTTTTATTCTTGTGCTTGTGGTGACGGCCATTGTTGTCGCCCGTCTGTTCCTGCGGGGCGGCAGGCGTCTTGACCGTGGCATCCGCTTGCTCCTGCGGCGTGTTGTTCTCGACCTGCGGAGCATTCTGCACCGTGGTCTCCGCCACGACAGACTTCTCCTCTTTCGGCTCGGCGTTGTTCACGACAGCAGCTTCGGGCGCTGGCTGGACAGGCTGAGCCGGGGCTGCGGCCGCCTCGCCATCGTTGACCTCTACTACGGGATTCTTGCGCGGACGCCCCCTGCGTTTGCCTTGCGGCTTGCCCTGCGCCGGCGCGGCGGCTTCGGCTTTAGGCGCAGCCTCGGGTGCTGCCTCGGCGGCGGCTTCGGGCTGCGGGACAACGACCTCGGGCCTGAACTCGATGCGGTTGGCCGACGGCATGATGTCGGGTATCACCGGAATCTGCGGCACCTCCACGCTGGTTATGTCGAAATCCGATGCCGGGCCGAAGTCGATGTTTACCTGCGCCTTGGCGGCGTTATTGGACTTTGCCGTGGCACGGTTCTTTTTATTGTTGCGGCTTCCTTTGGTCATTGGGTCGCGCTCGGAGTTGGCCAGCTGCTCGGGCTTGAGCCTCGTCCTGCGCTGACGCGGAGCCTCTTCGCCATCGTCGGCTTTGGGCGCCTGCGGTTGAGCGGGAGCCTCGGCCTGGAGGTTCAGTATTTTATAAGAAAGTTCTTGTTGATTAAAACGCGAGGGCCATCTTACGCCCATATCTTTGGCGATTGCCTGCAACTCAATAAGAGGCTTCGCCATCAGTTCGTCTTTTTTGTACATATTATTAGCAATAAGCTGATAATCTATCGGTTAGTAAAGAAAGTAATGAAGGGGGGAAATTGATTTTGAAAGTGCAAATTTACGAATAATTTTTAAAATCGCAACAAAATATTTCAAACGCTACATATTCCACAATGTAGAGCGACTTGCGCTTGCACGTAAACCTGTGTTTGCTGACGGCAGATTGCTCCATGATAAAATATTTTTCGCCCGTCGACTGTAAAATTCAGAATTTATATGTAACTTTGCAAGATTTATTTAGTAATACATAATAATTAAAACACTCTTGCAATCCGTTAATTAGGAAGCATCTATCATCAAAGCGCCAATGCCAAGTATCGACATATCGGACATAGAACGCCTGCGTGGTTTGCTGAAAAGCGCAGAAAGGATTGCCCTCGTCTCGCACGCCAATCCCGACGGCGACGCCGTAGGGTCGATGCTGGGCTTTTACCATGTGCTGCCGTCGCTCGGAGTGAAGAAAGAGGCGGTCTGCACGCTGATGCTGCCCAACGCCGTGCCGCTGAACCTGACGTTCCTGCCCGGTGCCGACGGCATACTCAACGCCGAGCAACGGCTGGAGGACTGCAAGACGGCGCTGGCGGATGCCGACCTTGTGCTGTGCCTCGACTTCAACACCCCGTCGCGCATAGAGGCGCTCACCGAGGCGTTGACAGGCTCTGCCACCGCCAAAGTGCTCATCGACCATCACCAATGCCCCAACCGCGAGGCGTTCGACATAGTGTTCTCACAGCCCGACATATCGAGTGCCAGCGAGCTGGCATTCTGGGTTGCCAAGGCCCTGAACCCCGAATGCCTCAATGCCAAAGCCGCCACATGCTTCTACTCGGGCATGTGCACCGACACCGGCTCATTCGCCTTCAGCAACGAGCAGCCGTCGCTCTACGAGGCTGTAGCACAGACGATAGCCTTCGACATCCACCCCACCGAGATACAGGATAACATATTCAACTCGAACCGTTGCAACCAGATGCGGTTCCTGGGGTTCTGCATCAGCCAACGGCTGCGCATCTTCGAGGAGCAGGGGTTTGCCTATTTTTATGTCAGCCAGGCCGACCAGGACCTTTTCGGGGTGCTGCCCTACGAACTCGACGGCATCGTGAACTACGCCATGAAGATGGGCAGCGTACGTGTGAGTGCCTTCATAAAGGAAACCGGCGGCAAGGTGCGCATATCGTTCCGCTCAAAGGGACCGTTCGACGTTAACAGTTTCGCACGCCGCCACTTCGGTGGCGGAGGCCACATAAAGGCGTCGGGCGCCACGTCGCAGTATTCTTTTGACGAGACTATACGTATTGTTGAAGAGACTTTGAAAAGGGAGTTGTCGAAATGACCACAAATTCAATACATAAGACGTTGTTGTGGGTGGCTGTCGGGGCTACGGCCCTGGTGTTGCTCTGCATTGCTGTCGTTGTCATGGTTTTGGGCGACAGGAGGAACCCTCCGGTCATAGAGCCGGCGGGCAAGGAGAAGGACCCCTTGAAGGAACATATGGTGAACGCTAACAAATACATAGCGCAGTCGGAGGCCACGTCTATCAGCGCGTATATAGAGCGCCGCAAGTGGCCCATGGTGCAGATGCCCAACGGCGGATGGCTGTGGGAATACGAGCGTGGCGCAGGCGAAGCCATACAGCCCGACGAGCGCGTGGCGCTATGCTATAACCTTGAGGCTATCAACGGAGTACGTATCTACACCGACAAGCGCGACACGGTGATGGTGGGCCGTCAGCAAACCATGGTGGGCCTCGACGCCGCCCTGACGTCTCTGCACCATGGCAGCAAAGCACGCTTGGTGCTGCCGTCGAGCCTCGCCTACGGCATTGCAGGCGACAACGACCGCGTGCCAAAAAGTGCTATAGTGATACTTGATGTTACAATCGACAACAAATTGAAAAATAATAATTAACAACATTCAACAAAACAATGAAAAGAATTACCAAAACTGTATTAACAATGGCCCTTGCGGCTCTGGCACTGACCGCCTGCAACAAATCCGACATACCCGGTTTCAAGAAGACCGCCTCGGGTCTGCACTACAAATTCGAAGTGGAGAACAAGAACGAGCAAAAGGTGAACGAGGGCGACATCCTTGTCGGCGAGATGACCATCCTGTTCGACACCATCCGGATAGCCTCCAACGTGGGTCAGCCCATGCCCATCATGCAGGCCATGGCCAACCGTTTTGAAGGCGACCTGCCCGAAGGTCTGCTCATGATGCACAAAGGCGACAAGGCCACCTTTGCCGTCGACGCCGATGCCATGTCGACCATCATGCAGCCCGACCAGATGCCTCCGTTCTACGTGAAAGGCACCAAGCAGAAAGTGTATTACGAGATTCACCTCGACAGCATCATCACCAAGGAGCAGGCCGATGCCGAGCAGGCCAAGTTCAACAAGGAGATGACCGAGCGCCAGGGCGCAGAGTCCTCGACCATAGCACAATACATCTCCGACAACAACATCACGGCCCAGCCCGACGAGGAAGGCCTGTACGTAATCGTGAAGAAGAAAGGCAACGGTCCCGCGGTGGCTACCGGCAAGAAGGTGGCTGTGAACTACACCGGTCGTCTGCTCAACGGCAAGCTCTTCGACACCAGCGTCGAATCGGTGGCCAAGGCCGACGGCAAATATATTGACGGACGCGAATACAAGCCCTTCGAATACACCGTGGGCAGCACGTCGCTCATACGCGGCTGGGACAAAGGCATCGCCGGTCTGCCTGCCGGAAGCTCGGTGCGCCTCATCATCCCCTCGGCCCTCGGCTATGGCGAGCGTGGCGCCGGCGAGGACATCCCTCCCTTCAGCCCCCTCATGTTCGACATCGACATCATCAGCGTCAACTAAGCAAATACATATACTATCCATTCAAGAACCCGGTCTGAAGAGGCCGGGTTTATACAATCCTCCAATCCTTTTAACAAAATGCTCAATATCATTCTATTCGGAGCTCCGGGCGCAGGCAAAGGCACCCAGTCGGACCTTCTCGTAAAGAAATACAACCTCACCCATATCTCGACCGGCGACCTGCTGCGCAAGGAGATTGCCGACGGCACCCCCCTCGGACTCCGCATCAAGGACATCATGGCCAGCGGCAACCTGGTGAGCGACGACATCGTGGTTGAGATGATCGACAAAGCCATCGCCAACGACACCAACGGCATACTCTTCGACGGCTTCCCCCGCAACGTGGCGCAAGCCCGCACCCTCGACGAACTGTTGGCCAAGCACGGGCGCAGCCTCACCTGCCTGGTGAGCCTCGACGTGCCGCGCGAAGAGCTGATACGCCGCATGCTCGAGCGTGCCAAGACCAGCGGCCGCAGCGACGACAACGAGACCACGATAAAGAACCGCCTCGTGGAATACGAGAACAAGACCCTGCCCGTAGCCAACTACTACGAGCAGCAGGGCAAGCATATCAAAATCAACGGATTCGGCAGAATCGAGGAAATCTCGGCCAATATAATTGACGCCATAGACAAACTATGACCTCCAACTTCGTCGATTACGTTAAGATATTTGTCCGTTCGGGCAAAGGCGGTGCCGGCTCGGCCCATCTGCTGCGCGTGAAATACAACGCCAAGGCGGGCCCCGACGGCGGCGACGGCGGACGTGGCGGCCATGTCATCCTGAAAGGGTCGACACAGAGGTGGACCCTCCTCCACCTCAAGTACACCAAGCACGTCTTTGCCTGCGACGGCGGCAACGGCGGCGAGAACCTGCGCACCGGCGCCCAGGGGGACGACAGCGTGCTCGAAGTGCCGCTGGGATGCGTGTGCCGCGACGCCGATACCGGCGAGACCATCGGCGAAGTGACCGAGGACGGACAGCAGCTCATCATAGCCCGCGGCGGCCGCGGCGGCTTGGGCAACGACCACTTCAAGTCGCCCACCAACCGTACGCCGCGCTATGCGCAGCCCGGCGAGCCCGCCGTGGAGCGCACGATAATAATCGAGCTCAAGATGCTGGCCGACGTCGGCCTGGTGGGATTTCCCAACGCCGGCAAATCGACGTTCCTTAGCGTGGTGAGTGCGGCACGGCCGCAGATTGCCGACTACCCCTTCACCACCCTCGTGCCCAACCTCGGCATCGTGAAGTACCACGACGACCAGTCGTTCTGCATTGCCGACATCCCCGGCATCATCGAAGGCGCCTCCGAGGGCAAAGGCCTCGGCCTGAGGTTTCTGCGCCACATAGAGCGCAACAGCATACTGCTTTTCATGGTGTCGTGCGAGAGCCTCGACATAAAGAAGGAATACAAGATTCTCCTCAACGAGCTGAAACGCTACAACCCCGAGTTGCTCGACAAACAGCGCATACTCGCCGTCACCAAGTGCGACATGCTCGACGACACTATGCGCCGCCAGCTGCAGAAGACGCTCCCTCGCACAATCCCAACCATAATGATAAGCGCCGTGTCGGGCCTTAACATTACGGAAATCAAGGACCTAATCTTTGCGAAACTCAACGAGCCGCAGTCCCTGTAGCCCGCCGTTCCCCAACGTCACGTCATGAACGCCATCGACACCTACATCTTTTATTGGATCAACAGCCATCACACGCCCGTCGCCGACTGGCTGCTGTGGGGTTTCAGCCAATGGTGGTCGTGGATGGCGGTGCTGCTGCTTGTTGTTGTCTTCGTGACACTACGTCGCGAGCCGCGCCGCTCATGGGTCGTCATTCTGGGCATTGCGCTCTGTTTCCTGTTCGCCGACCAGCTGTCGGCCAACATCTTCAAGCCCGGCTTCTGCCGTATGCGCCCGTGCCATGCCCTGCCCGATGTGCGCATGTTCCACACCCATTGCGGAGGACAGTATGGCTTCATATCGTCGCATGCCGCCAACGTCACAGCCTGCGCCACGTTCCTCGCCCTTCGCTATCGCAACCGGCTGCTCACCGCGCTCCTTGCCTTGTGGTGCGTGCTGGTATGCTACAGCCGCCCCTACCTCGGCAAGCACTACCCCGGCGACGTCGTCGTAGGCGCCATGGTGGGATTTGCCCTCGGCGCATTAGTCTGCTTCCTGACAGCAAAACTCGAGCAGCGTCTCGCCCGCCGGGCTAAAGCATAAACTAATTTAAGGCAACATCTAAAAATCAGCCCTGAAAGGGCAATGATAAATACAGCCCAAGGCACCGCCTTGGGTAAATCAGCAAATTACAATAACACGCCCTGTAAGGGCACAACCATAAAAATGAATTATTAGAAGTTCCTTTAAAAGAAAACACCGTTGCTACCGCTTCGCCTTTCGTCGCTTGGGAGGATTGGAGGCTTTGGCCTTCGATGCGGAGGCTTTTGCCGACTTGGTTGAGGCAGGCTCAAATGCCGTTGTATTGGTGACAACTGACTCTTCTACAGGCTCTTCGACATTATTACCAATAGCGATGTATGTGCTCTTGGAGCAGTGGCCGTCGCGGGATTCGACGAAGCCGTACACGTGCAGATCCTCCCCTACCCAACCGTCGGGCAACAAGGCGGTTACGCGGCGGGCGCGACGCTCGGCAGTGGCAAGCAACAGGCCCAGGCCCTCGGTGGCGTTGTACACAAAGACGTGCACCTTGTCGTCGTTGCGGGCTCCGGCCTGCTCCATGCGGTCGTAAGTCACTGTAAGCACGCCATCTGCGTCCACCACGGCACCAGTGAAGCCCACCGGCGCCGCCGTGCCCTCGCTCAGCCGCAGGTCGGCATACGAAGGCATCTCGCCACGGCTCCAGTTCAGACGCACAAAGGCGTTGCACTCAGTCATTTGCCACTCGGCGGCACGCTGCCGCAGCCCTATGCGCACCGCCTCGCCCATGCGGCCGCCGAGCCGCACCATGTCGGTGAACA
>JAGCUZ010000058.1 GCA_017962615.1 Bacteroidales bacterium
GCGTAGCCTCCAGCAGGCGGTCGGCCAATGTACTCTTGCCATGGTCGATATGCGCTATTATACAGAAGTTTCGAATGTTCTTCATAGCAATATTTAAAGTGCAAAGATACGAAACTTTTGCGACATGGCAAAATTTATTTGCAGTAAATGTTAAAACCGTGACAGGGCCTGGGTTTGTCGCTCATTTCTTCAATACTTCTTCAATAGTTCTTCAATACTTCTTCAATAAAAACGCGATTTTATTGAAGAACTATTGAAGAACTATTGAAGAAGTATTGAAGAAGTGCACTACCCATTAGGGACCTGATACGGGGTCATCACGCTTCCGACCGGTACCCGTAGCCGATTTATCAACCGAGCAAGCCTCAGCAACAGCAAAGAATTGGTGCCGCGAAGGGGGTCTGTTTGTTGATAAGTATTTGCCGCGGTTAGCGTTTTTCTGTCTAATTTAGCAAACTGGAAATGCACCCCAAAGGGCGCTTCAATATATTGTTGCATAGTTAAATAAACAAAATTTCACAGTCATGCAAGGCGACTTGTTTTCGGATATCACCCCCAAGAACGAACCCAAAGAGGAAATGAAGCAGTACACCCCCGACGAGATCATGCGCTTCTCGGTGGAATACTTCCACGGCGACGAGCTTGCCGCCAACGTGTGGATGAACAAATACGCCCTGCGCGACGAGGACAAGATCTTCGAGCTTAACCCCGATATGATGCACCGCCGCCTGGCACGCGAATATGCACGCATCGAGCAGAAGTACCCCAACCCCATGGGCGAGGAGGAGATCTACCAGTTGCTCAAGGACTTCAAGTATATAGTCCCCCAGGGCAGCCCCATGAGCGGCATCGGCAACAACTTCCAGGTGGTGTCGCTCTCGAACTGCTTCGTTATCGGCAACTCGGGCAACAGCGACAGCTACGGCGGCATCATGAAGATCGACCAGGAGCAGGTGCAGCTGATGAAACGCCGCGGCGGCGTGGGACACGACCTCAGCCACATACGCCCCGGCGGCAGCCCCGTGAAGAACTGCGCCCTCTCGTCGACCGGCATAGTGCCCTTCATGGAACGCTACAGCAACACCACCCGCGAGGTGGCACAAGGCGGCCGTCGCGGTGCCCTGATGCTCAGCATCAGCATAAAACACCCCGACTCGGAGAAGTTTATCGACGCCAAGATGGAGCAGGGCAAGATTACCGGCGCCAACGTGAGCGTGAAGATTACCGACGAATTCATGCACTGCGTGGCCGAGGGCAAGCCCTTCGTGCAGCAGTACCCCATCGACTCCGACAATCCCACGGTGAAGAAGGAGATCGACGCCCGCGCCCTGTGGAACAAGATTATCAACAACGCATGGGCCTCGGCCGAGCCCGGCGTGCTGTTCTGGGATACCATTATACGCGAGAGCGTGCCCGACTGCTACGCTGACTTCGGCTACAAGACCGTGAGCACCAACCCCTGCGGCGAGATACCGCTGTGCCCATACGACTCGTGCCGCCTGATGGCCATCAACCTCTTCAGCTACGTGGACGACCCGTTCACCCCGCAGGCCCGCTTCAACTTCGACCTCTTCAAGGAGCACGTAACCAAAGGACAGCGCCTGATGGACGACCTGGTAGACCTTGAGATTGAGAAGGTTGACAAGATTATTGCCAAGATAGAGTCCGACCCCGAGAGCGAGGAGATAAAGGCTGTTGAGCACAACCTGTGGCTCAACATCAAGATGAAATGCCTCGAAGGCCGCCGCACGGGCTTCGGCATCACCGCCGAAGGCGACATGCTGGCCGCCTTGGGTCTGCAATACGGCACCGACGAGGCCACCGACTTCTCGGTCACCGTGCACCGCACCCTTGCCTGCACGGCCTACGCATCGAGCGTCACCATGGCCAAGGAACGCGGCATGTTCCCCATCTACGACGCCAACCGCGAGAAGCTCAACCCCTTCGTGCAACGCCTCGCCGAGGCCGACCCGGCACTGTACGCCGACATGGTGGCCAACGGCCGGCGCAACATAGCCCTGCTCACCATAGCCCCAACGGGCACCGTGAGCATCTGCACCCGCACCACCAGCGGCATCGAGCCCGTCTTCCTCGTCAGCTACAAACGCCGCAAGAAGATAAACCCCAACGACAAAGACTCGTCAAACAAGAACATCATACGCGACGAGAACGGCGACTACTTCGAAGAGTACAACGTGTTCCATCCCAGGTTTATAGACTGGCTGAAGGTGAACAACTACAACGTGGAGGAGGTGATGGCCATGGCCGACGCCGACCTGCAGAAGGTCATAGAGCGCAGCCCCTACTACCACGCCACCAGCGCCGACATCGACTGGGTTGCCAAGGTCAAGATGCAGGGTGCCATTCAGAAATGGGTCGACCACTCGATAAGCGTCACCGTCAACATCCCCAAGGAGACCACCAAAGAGACCGTCAGCACCATCTACCAGACCGCCTGGGAGAGCGGATGCAAGGGCTGCACCATCTACCGCGACGGCTCGCGCACCGGAGTGCTGGTGTCGAACAGCGAGTCGAAGAAGGGCGGCGAAGAAGACTTCACCGAGCACAAAGCTCCGAAACGCCCCAAACGCCTCGACGCCGAGATTGTGCGCTTCCGTAACGAGAAGGAAGACTGGATAGCCGTGGTAGGTATGTACGAGAACCGTCCCTACGAGATATTCACCGGCAAGGCCGACAGCTTCCTGCTGCCCAAATGGGTAGAGAAAGGCTGGGTGGTGCGCAACAAGGAGACCGGCGACGCCCACGCGCGCTACGACTTCCAGTTCCTCGACCGCGACGGCTACAAGGTGACCCTCGAAGGCCTCTCGCGCATGTTCAAGCCCGAGTACTGGAACTACGCCAAGCTCATCTCGGGCGTGCTGCGCCACGGCATGCCGATACCCAACGTGGTGGACCTCATCAGTAAGCTCACCTTCGACGTCGACAGCATCACCACATGGAAGAACGGCGTGGCACGCGCCCTGCGCCGCTACGTGCAGGACGGCACCACCACCGACGAGCTCTGCCCCGACTGCAAGCAGAAGACCGTGGTGTACAGCGGCGGCTGCAAGCACTGCACCAACTGCGGCTGGTCTAAGTGCAGCTGATTTATTTAGTTATAAGTTATTAGTTATTAGTTATAAGTTATAAGTAGCTGACGCGCACTGCATATCCACTTATCAACTTATCAACATAAAACATATCAACAGGTTATGATCGACAACACCGGTACCATCCTCAACGCCATCGCCGATGGCAACAAGCATCTGGGCATCCTGCCGCGTATGGCCAACCGCCACGGCCTCATAGCCGGCGCCACCGGCACAGGCAAGACCTGCACCCTGCAGAACCTCGCCGAGAGCTTCAGCTCGATAGGCGTGCCCGTCTTTGCCACCGACATCAAAGGCGACCTCTCGGGAGTGTCGAAGCCCGGCGGCAGCAACCCCCACCTGCAGAAGAGCGTCGACAGCAACGGCCTCGCAGCCATGGGCTTCAGCTACAAAGCCTTCCCCGTATGCTTCTGGGACCTCGACGGCACGTCGGGCCATCCTCTGCGCACCACCGTCACCGAGATGGGACCTGTGCTGCTGGCGCGCCTGCTCAGCCTCAACGACACACAGTCGGACGTGCTCAACCTGGTGTTCCGCGTGGCCGACGACGAGGGCCTGCTGCTCATCGACCTCAAAGACCTGCGCAAGCTGCTGGAGGAAGTGGGCACCAACCGCTCCAAGTACACGCTGATGTACGGCAACGTCTCCACCGCCTCCATAGGCGCCATACAGAGGGCGCTGCTCAACCTTGAGAACCAGGGCGGCGACAAGTTCTTCGGCGAGCCCGCCATCGACATCTTCGACTTCATGCGCACCCAGTCGGGCAAAGGCGTCATCAACGTCATGGCTGCCGACAAGATTATCAACTCACCGCTTATATACTCTTCGTTCCTGCTCTACCTCCTCTCCGAGCTCTACGAACAGCTGCCCGAGGTGGGCGACCTCGACAAGCCCAAGCTCGTCTTCTTCTTCGACGAGGCTCACCTGCTCTTCGCCGACATGCCCAAGGCACTGTTACAGCGTGTCGAGCAGGTGGTGCGGCTCATACGCTCCAAAGGCGTAGGCATATACTTCTGCACACAGAACCCCAACGACATCCCCGAGGTGATACTGGGCCAGCTCGGCAACCGCATACAGCACGCCCTCAGGGCGTTCACCCCCAAGGACCAGAAAGCGGTGGTCACCGCCGCCGAGACCTTCAGGCAGAACCCCGCCTTCAACACCCAGGAAGCCATCACGCAGCTGTCGGTGGGCGAAGCCTTGGTGTCGTTCCTCGACGACCACGGAGCCCCCAACGTCGTAGAGCGTGCCGTCATAGTGCCCCCCGAGGGCTGCGCCGGTGCCGTCACCGCCGACGAGCGGCAGGCCGTCATGCGCCAGTCGCTGGTCTTCGGCAAGTACGACAACGCCGTCGACCGCGAGTCGGCCTACGAGGTGCTGAGCGCTCGCCTCGCCGAGGTGCAGCAGCAGAAGGAGGACGAGCGTCTGCGCAAGGAGCAGGCTATCGTACAGAAAGAGGAGGAAAAGGCGCGCCGCGAAGAGGAGAAAGCCCTCCGCGAAGAGGAGCGTCAGCGCAAAGCCTCCGAACGCGAGCAGGCACAGCTCGAACGGCAGAAGAAACGCGAGCACGACAACAGCCTCTGGGGCAGCCTCGAGAAGATGGCCGTGCAGAAAGCCAAGCGCGAAGCCGTCAACACCGCCTTCAAGCTGGGTCGCAGCATACTCGGTTCACTGTTAAAGAAATAGCCATGCTCGACAAGGGAATAAAAGGGCGCACGGAGCAGCTTGTAACGGCCGACATGTCGGCCGACCGCATAGGCAGCGGCCTCGCCAAAGTCTTCGCTACGCCCATGATGGTGGCGCTGATAGAGCGCACATGCAGCGACAGCGTGCAGCCGTTCCTCGCCGACGGCGAGTCGACGGTAGGCACTCACGTCGACATCAAGCACACCGCCGCCACGCCCATAGGCATGACGGTGTGGTGCAACAGCGAGCTGGAGTTCGTGGACGGCCCGCGCCTCACCTTCCGCGTCGAGGTGTTCGACGAGAGCGGTCCCGTAGGCTACGGCACCCACAAACGCTATATCGTCAACGGCGCCAAGTTCCAGGCCAAGGCCGATGCCAAGCTGCTGCACGCCGCACCACAGAACATAGCATAGGTTATGGGTTATAAGCTATTGATAACAACCCTTATAGCCACACTGGTGGCATTGGTGCTTATGGCCGTGGGACTCGGCATCAAGATGCTGTGCGGCAAAGAGCGCGAGTTCAAACGTCCCTGTGCCAACGCCGACCCCCTTACAGGCCGCTGCACCCACTGCACCTGCGGCAAGCACCCCTCCCCTACCCCCGACACCAATCCCGATTGACCCCTGCTGCCAGCCAACAGGTTCTCTGACAGGCAAGATGTCTGTACTTCCAAAAGCTTTTGGCATAATGCTCTATTGCTGCAATGCAATATATTTCTTCTTGCGGCGTTATACAGAAAACAAACATTAGACCAATGACAAACGCAGACTTTTGGAAGAGAATAGATGCCATCATTAATGGCGACTTTGCTACCGAAGGTCTGCAAATGCTTGATTATTATGCAGAACTATTTATCAATGGACGGGTTGTATATAAACGATTTTCACCGTTCGAACAGCATGGCTGCTCAGCGGGAGGTGCAACGCATGTCATTGCATCCATACTCGCGGCAGCAAAAGCTCGCTCAGATAGCGGAGTTGCACCATATGGCGACAACTTCAAAAGAGAAATCGAATGCGGAGCGCAACAGGCTGAATGCATAGAGCAATGGGCACGGTGCATAGGCTGTTGGACTGACTGTGTTGACAAAACGTTGTCAAGCTCTCTCGGTGAGCAGATTGCCGAAGGAGGCGAGGCCAAAGTCTATGACCATGGTGCCACATTAGTCAAAACCATTGGGCTTGATTATTTCATCCAACCCATTCTGGCTCTCGACCGGATATCCCTTCACAATGCCTATTTTCCTGAGACGCGTTTGACGGTACTCGGCTTTGGTCGTACCGAGAATGGGGAATTCAAAATAGTGGTTGAGCAGCCTTTCGTTGAGGGCATACATGTCAATGACAGCCAGATAGAAGAATATATGCATAATATGGGATTCGAACTGCGTAATCCTCGCAACTGGACCTATGCCACCCCTGACATATATCTTAGCGACATGCACGACGAAAATATCCTTCAAACTGCTGACGGTACAATCGTCGTTGTTGACTGCGATATCCGCATAAATACACCCGAGCTCAAACAAGGTGGAACGAGAACACTTTCAACCGATGTTGAAGTGTTATGATTTTATACAAATCTCGTACATTTAAACGAAAAAAAAAATCGTTTTACTGTACAAAATTTACCAATATATAAACGCAAACAGGTGCCGCGACGGGGTCGCGGCACCTGTTGTTTTTGGTCGTAGCCGGAAGAGTTATCGCTTGATAATCTTGACTGCCGAGCCTTCGGCGCGGAGGATGTAGATGCCCGAGGCGAGGCCGGCAAGGCTGATGCGGTTGCCGCCCTGGCGCAGGTTCACATCGGCCACCGTGCGGCCCGCGTGGTCGAACAGCGTGGCCTTAACCGCGTGGGTGACAGCGATATTGATATAGTCGGTGGCGGGGTTGGGGCCTACGGCGCTCACCACGTCGGCAGCCTCGGCAATGCCCTGCTGCGACGACAGCTGATGCATCACGGCAACGCCGTCAAGGTCGAAGCCCGAGCTGTAGCTCGCCGTGGGCCACGGGTCGTTAACCATGTGGCCGAAAGCGTCGTAGGTGGCGTACTGCGGGTCGATGCTGCCCACCACGTCGACAAGGCGCACGTACACGATGCTGTCGATGTTGATGCCCGTGCTGTCGCGCAGCTCCTCAAGGTCGAACGGTGTGCCGTAGCCCATGCGGTACTTGCCGGCGAGGTTGTTGATGTAGGTGGGGTCAACGTTGCTCACCACCTGCGTAGTGGTCTGCATGAGCGACGTGGCGGGGAAACGCACGAAGCGCTGCCCGTCGGAGCTCACCTCCACGAAGGCCAGCTCCAGGAAGTAGTCGTTGAACGAGTTCTCGTACACGGCGAAGTCCGCGCCGGGGCCGTTGGTTATCGGGCGGGCGAAGGTCAGCGTGGCCGAGCCGCCGTCGCCGAGGCTCACCACCGTGAGATTGTCGTTCATGTTGACAGGACCTATGGCCATGGTGTCGTCGCCGTAGGTGACGGCGGGCGAGCCTGAGGCGGCAATGTTCTGCGGACCGCGCACCACGGTGCAGCCCGTGGCCCATGCCACTATGCTCGAGCTCGTTGCAGCCACGGCGTCGCAGCCCTCGGTGCCCACGGCGCCGCAGAAGGGCCCGTGCTCCGGCTGCGGGTCGTCGCCGCCGCCGTTGCCGCTGGAGTCGGGATGACACACAGGGTGCACAGTCATGGTATATACATTGGTGTATATCCAGCCCCAGTTATCCACATAGGTGCTGTCGATAGGCGTACCCGCGGCGGGGTCGCCCCCTTTCTCGAAGTCGCCGTCCGAGAGGGCCTGAATCATACCGCCGTCCATCACGCCGTTGCGGGTGCTCTCCCAGTAGTTGCCGGGGGTGATGCGCAACGTATCGGTCATGCCCGCCGCAGCGTCGAAGAAGTAGATGTCGTCGAGGAATCCCGAGCCCACGAAGCTGAAGCGCGGGTCGGCGGCGGCGATGTCGGTCATCATGGCCTGCACCGTCACGGTGGCGCTGCTGAAGCGGTAGCCCCAGGCCAGACACGTGTCGGCCCAGTTCACAGCCATAATCACGCTGTTAGAACCCTGGCCCACCCAGTAGAGGATGTCCGAAGCCGATATGGTGGCCTCCACGGGGAGGTTGCCGTTGGGGTTGGTGACGGCCGTGGCTGTGGTCATCGAGAAAGCGCAGCCGTCGCTGATCTCCATCAGGTCGCCGTCGGTCATGGTGTAGCCCGAGTAGCCCACCGTGGCCCACTGGCCGTTGACAGTGTAGCACCAGTAGTTCACGTCGGGCGTGAGCGACAAGGTGCCGTCGCTGTACGTAAGGCTTCCCACGCCCGACGTGCTGCCGTTGTGGAAGCGGCTGTCGTGCGCCTCTATCGAGTCCAGAAGGTCGAGCGCCGTGGCCTGGCCGTTCCAGTGCACGCCCCAAGCCAGAGCCGTGGGCGTGGCCGACTCGTCCCACGCTATCACCACTACGGCCGAGTTGCTGCCCGAGCCCACCCAGTACTGCACCGCCGAAGCCGGAAAGTTGATTGTGGCCCAAGCGTTCAGCGCGAGCGCCAGGCCGAAAACGATTGAGAGTAGTTTTTTAGTCATTGTTTGATATTGTTTTGAAGGTTAGTAATTCTCGTCACAATATCGGTTGCCGAAAACGGGGACTTGCACGCACTGGCGGAGCTCAGGGTCCTGAAAACCCATGCCACCGGACGCTTTTTCCTCGAAAGCGGTTCCGATTTTCATCGATTTGGCAGGTCTTCTGGCTCGTTCCCCTCACCCCTGTCTTCCCATGCGGCTCTGTCGTCGCACAGTGACCTAACAATCTGGGCTTCAGTTCTGGAACTTACAGCAGCGGGACTGCGCAGGACTCTCACCTGCTTCCCTTTTCACACCCTTTCGTGGTGACCAAATCGGCTGCAAAGATACGAAATAAAATCAACATGGCAGATTTTTTTTACATCCCGCCGCATCCGGCCCGTCTAAAACCCGTTTTTTGACACTGTCCGCTCCGAGGTGAACGGATATAGAGCTACAACATGACGTTATTCCACCCTCCGCCACCCAAAATCACCCCCGTTTTCCACCCCCTCGGCGCATGTAATATATGGTATGTATAGAGAAGGTAAAGAGATGGTAAAGAGTTGGTCCCACCAACTCCTTATCAACTATATACTTACGATTTACGTTCTATATAACAAAATTGGGCATTGCACGAC
Organism: Bacteroidales bacterium; assembly: GCA_017962615.1. GTDB lineage: Bacteria > Bacteroidota > Bacteroidia > Bacteroidales > P3 > Colimorpha. Next base: position 8,994 of record JAGCUZ010000058.1, read on the forward strand.
ACAAAAATAGCTGTACCGTGAGAGGCACAGCCATTTGATTATAAGTATGTTGCGGTAATATTTCGGCTTCCGGCGGAATTTTTGCCGGAAAAGGGTGCTACAACGGCATATTGACGAAGAGGTCGTCCAGTGTGACTTGGTACTGCACCTCGGTGGAATACATGTTTTTCTTCAGACCGTAGGGGGTGACCCATGTGGGCAGGACGCCGCAGCGTATGCCCGTGTCGCGGAGGAAGGCGTCGCCTTTGGCTCTCATGCCTCGGTCGTCGGCAGCAGTGATGTTGTATTCGGAGCGGGCAAACTTTATCTCGCAGAGGTTGACGAGGTGGTCGGCGCGCTCTATGACCATGTCAACCTGCGCACGCGGTGCGTCGTCCTTGCTGCGCCACGAGTAGTACTCCACGGCGATGCGTCCGAGTCCCAACGCCTGCCTGACCTGCACTATGTGGCTCATGCACACGCGCTCGAAGGCCAGCCCCTGCCACGTGTTCATCATCGGGCTGTTAACGCGCTGCTCCCAATAGCTGTCGGATATGGCCTTGCCCGAGAATGTGAGGTGGAAGATAGTGAAGAGGTCGTCCAGCTGGTAGTACGAGTCGCGGGCTTTTAGCTTGCCTTTGGCCTTGACCGAGTAGCGGCGTATGATGTCGCAGTTCTCCAAGTCGCGCAGCTGCTTGGTGAGGCTGCCGTTCGACGTTGCGCCCAGTTTCTCCACCAGCTCGGTGCGCGAAAGCCCTTTCTTGTTCTGGTTGAGGAGCTCGATGATTCTTAGATAGGCGTCGGGCGACTTGAACAAAGAGGAGTAGAGCCTGTGATACTCGTTGCTGAGCTCGGCACCTTTCTTGAAGTAGAGCCGGTCGACGTTCTGCGCAAGGCTGTGGCGGCTGTCGAGAAGGCTCAGGTAATAGGGCACGCCGCCGAATATCATGTATGCCTCGACGATGGTCTTACGAGGCCACTTCATCCCGTTCCTGGCCAGGTAGCGTTCGGTCTCGGCCAACGAGAATTGGTGCAGGTATATGGTATGGGTTATGCGGTTGTGCAGGCCGCCGTAGTCGTCGATGATGTTGCTCACCATCCACGAGGTGGCCGAGCCGCAGACTATCAGTATGACTTCCTTCTGCAACGACGCCCACGAGTTCCAGAAGTACCCCAACGCCCTGACGAAGCCCGACTTGGGGGTGTCGAGGCATGGAAGCTCGTCGATGTAAATAACCTTGCGGCCCTTGCTTTTCATTCGGCCCATGACGGTCTTCAGGCACTCAAAAGCCTCGAGCCACGAGGTGGGAGCCTCACCGTCATAGCCGGCAGCGGCGAGGGAGTTCCTGAAGGCAAACAGCTGCTCCTCGGCAGTACCTTCAAGGATGCCTGTCGTCTCGAACGCGAACCGCTTCTCGAAATACTGCTGTATGAGATAAGTCTTGCCAACTCGGCGTCGACCGTACACGGCAACAAACTCAGGCTTGCCCGAATGCTCTATCCTTTCAAGTTGCCGCATCTCTAACTCTCTGCCAATAAACTGCTTATTCATGATATGCAAATATTGTTTTACGATGCAAAGATACATAAATATTTCGATATAGTTGGCCAAAAGTGGAAAAAAAATACAGTTTTGGCCAAAGATGAGTGCTATAATTGGCCAAAAGTGGAAAAAAAATACAGTTTTGGCCAAAGATGGTGCTATCAGTGTTCGGTCTTGACGACAGTCTAGGCAAATGTTAGCAATGGTAAATGGGGGGTGAGGTTGGGTGTGGGGTGTGAGGCACGGCGGAAGGGACCGGCACGGGGAGCCGCGAGGGGTGTCATAGGGATGCACTGTGGAACGCGGTGCATTTTTGTTGCACGGGGACACTGTTCGGTATAGATTACACACAAGGAGGAGAAAAAATGCAATTTTTTTGCGTTTGGGGCGTTTTGTTAGTTAGCTAATAAGCAGCGATTTATAGCTATCGATGAAGAAAAAGTGAAAAAAAATTTTAGGGGGCTTGTAATTTTTGGGGGCAAAAATACGATATTAGTATATGAAATATTTGAAAGGGATTATTATGCCCTTATTAAAACAGTAAACAATTAAAAGCATAAATATCATGAACCGTTATCTTATCTTTACATTGCTGATTGTGCTGTCGACACAGGTTTTCGGACAAACAGCAACACCTTGTCCAGACTGCGACACAATTCCAAACCGTCATCGCAATTATTTCTACAACCAATGGTACGATACATGCGAATGCTACCTAAACGGCTGGGACTGCTATCTGGAAATCACAACCCCACTTACAGGAAGATATGTTGCCAAAAGATTTGTGACAAATGAACCTCTGAAAATAAAGGGACTTACAGCACTGACCAAGGTATCATCGTTATACGAGGGATTCTTTTATGATACAATAAGGATACCGGAATACCTATATCTGTACCAAAAGGTGTGTCCCGATGATACAATCTTCTATCTCCATGATTCATGTATGCTTCTCCTTGATTCCGTACGATGGGACTCTATAAAGCCACATTATATGAGGTTCAAGCCTTACCGTGACTCCGACATATATGATTACTGCTATGCTTATGACTGCTATTTCAATAAAACATGGACTGTCGACTCTGTTTTCTATATAATGGGCACAAGAAACAGTGTTGTCCGACCCGAAGGCAACACTCACGACTGGCAACACATACCAGTAGAATATGCCTCATATGAGTACGAAGGAGTAGGATGCGCCCCTACCGACTGGGCATTGGTCAAGGAAGGGAATGGTAACACTTATACTTGGTCTGATTTCCATTTCCCAAACATATCAGGCTATTATCTTCCGATAGTTGACAACGACTCGCTGTCGGTGCTGTCGTGCGACACCCTGCGCGGCAGCGTGGAAGGCTCAGACCACGGATACATACCCCACGGTCATACCGCCACGATACAGGCCACAGCCAACCCAGGCTATCGCTTCGCCTACTGGAGCGACGGAACCACCAGTAATCCCAAGTCTTTCATAATCGACCGCGACACCACCTTTATAGCCTACTTTTTCCACAACCAGCTTGAGAACTGCACCATCACGGTAAGCTCGTCCAACCCTGCCATGGGCAGCGCCAGCGGCGGCGGACAGTATCTTGAGGGCGACACGGCCACGCTGACGGCCACACCCACCGACAGCCGCTACACCTTCGACGGCTGGAGCGACGGCAACACCGACAACCCGCGCCAGCTCATAGTGCTGCAAACAGCGTCGTACGTGGCGCAGTTCCGCAACCCGCTCGGTGTGCAGAGCGTCGACGACACCGACGACGGCATTGTAGTGGCTCCCAACCCCACCAAGAGCCTCTTCAGCGTTACATGCCGCGAGGCTATTACCGAGCTGACGGTGGTCAACGCCAACGGCGTGACGGTGTACCGCGCACGGCCCGACAGCCCCAAGGCCGACATCGACGCCGCCGACTGGGCCGCAGGCCACTACCTGGTGACCGTAACCACCCCCTCGGGCCGCACCACTAAGAAGATAGTTGTAACACACTAATAAACATAGCATCATGAAAAGGCAACGTCAGTTATTATTGTTCGCTCTTGCCGCGCTGGGAGCGTGGACGGGCACGTGGGCGCAGACGCCGCGCTACAGCACCGGCTTCGAGAACGAGGCCGAGACGGCGGGCTGGGTGCTCGAAAACGGCACCATGCCCAACTGGTGGTGCTTTGGCACCGCCGCCCATAACGGAGGCTCGCAGGGGCTTTACATAGCATGCGACAGCACAGGATCGAACACCTACACCAGCGGCATAGACGGCGTAGTTTACGCCTACTACGACTTTACGTGGAGAGGCGGCGAATGCGGCGTGATGTACGACTGGCGTTGCCAGGGCGAAGGCTCGTTGGGAGCCAATACTACAAAGTTCGACTTTATGCGCGTATTCATAGTGCATCCATCGCAGACCTTCACCGCTGGTGTCTTCCCGGGCAACTTCAGGAACAGCTCCAACTTCGCAAGGGAGGAGTATCTTCCGCCTATATGGCACGACATAAGCGACGGGTGCCTGCTCAAAGACTCCACATGGAACCATGTGGTCAAGGCGGTAGACCTTTCGCAAGGCGTATGGCGCATCGTCTTTGCTTGGGCATACGACATAAGCGGAGTATTCAACCCCGCCGCCGCTGTCGACAACGTGTCGATAGGATGCCCTGTGTGCTTCACACCCGAGCACCTGAGGTTTATCGACGTCACCGACGACTCGTGCACCGTGGCGTGGGACAACGAAAACCATGCCCACAGCTGGGTTGTGGAATGGGCCGACACCGACTTCGTGCCTATGACGGGAGCCGCCAACATGGTGCGCACCACGACCCCGTGGTGCAGGATAGGCGGACTTAGTCCCGCCACGGTGTACAAGGTATACGTGTATGCCGAGTGCGACGAGGGCACCACCTCGCAGCCAGCCTTCGACACCCTGCTGACGCAGTGTGTGGCCCTTACGCGGCCCGACCTGCCCTACCGCTACGGCTTCGAAAACGGCTACGGCCGCAACTGCATCACCAACCCTGATTCGTCAGTATACTGCATGACGGGGCACCCGTGCTGGGACTTGTTCCCGTTCTACCTGTCGTATGTGATGGGTGGCTACCCCACCACAGAGTCGGTATTCACTTCCGACGGCAGCCGCACACGTGCCCTGAAGCTATGTTATCGAGTGGAGACCAACCATCACTATGGCGCCATGCTGCCGTACTACAACGGTGACCTGTCGGAGCTGATGGTGTCGTTCTCGGTGCTTAACACCATGCCGGAGCCTGCAGGCAGGCTATCGGTGGGCTATATGCGCTGCGCCACCGACAGCACGACCTACACGCCGGTGAAGTATGTCACCATCGATGGTGAAGAGGGCTGGCAGCACTTCCGAGTGCCTCTCTCGCTCTTCCCGCCACGCAGCGGTCGCATTGCCATAAGGTATGAAGGAGGTGAACGAATGGTGTGGCTCGACGACGTGGAGCTGGACATCGCCCCGCAATGCCCCCACATAGAGTCGCTATGGACCGAGCAGGTAACGGCACACTCGGCCTACCTGAGATGGGACACCCGTCACGACTATGCCGAGCTGCCGCAGTCGTACCTCGTAAGCTACAGCGAAGCAGGCGGAACGGTTCACAGCCTTACCGTTTTCAGCCCGCACGTGCTGCTTGGCGGGCTTAACCCCAACAGCCGCTACACCTTCACGGTGCAGGCCGTATGCGACCACGGCGACGGGCCAGCCGCCTCGCTGACCTTTCACACCGATTGCCTGAGAGGGCGCTGGAGCAGAGAACCCAACGACGACACGGTGTCGAGCCGCCAATGGCCGTGCCCTGCCTCTCAGATGTCGTATGTGTCCAACGTGGTCACGCAGGCTATATTCCATGCCGACACGCTGAGATCCATGGGAATGGCTCCAGGCTATATAGATGCCTGCTCATTCCTATGGTCGGGCAATATCTATTTTGCACGCCCTATGGCTATATACCTCGACACCACGACGGTAAACACCTACTCGGGCGCACAGGCCCTGCGGTTCATACCCGTCGACTCGTCACTGCTGCGCTATTCAGGCAGAATCATGTCAAACGACTTGGGGAGCAAGGATTATGTATTCGACGAGCCGCTGTACTGGGACGGCACAACAAACATCGTGCTCACAACCGTCATCAAACAGTCAAGTTACGGCTATGGCAACACATTCTTTTGGGGGACCAGCTGCAAGGTTGACGACTCCGTGTCGATGGCCGGCAGCCAGTATGAGCCTTTAGGCGACACCATACTCGATTCGGCCTCGAGGATTATGATGCGGCTGCCATACGTGAGGTTCAGGTCTATGTGCGACCCGACGGTGGTATGCGCGCCGCCCACGGCGGCGGTTACCGACAGCACCGCCAACAGCGTTACGCTGGAGTGGGCTCCCGGCAGCGGCGAGAGCCACTGGCGGCTGGAGTCGATGGCGGCAGGCGACACCGCCTGGACGGTGGACTCGGCCTCGACGACGGCACGCCGCTGCATATACAACTCGCTACAGCCCAACACCGCCTACCGCTTCAGGGTCACGGCACGCTGCAACGACACCGACTACAGCACCATAGTGACAGCCACCACGGGCTGCGCGCCTGAACCACTGCCCGTAACAGAGGACTTCGAGGCCTACGCACCCGGCACGCCGCTGACGGCGATACCGCCCTGCTGGCAGGGTCTGACCGACGTGAGCTCTATGTCGATGTACTATCCCAAAGTGTACGACATGCGCTGGCAGTCTGGCTCAAAAGCCATGCTCCTCTATTCCACCTACGGCGGCTACTCCTACCTGGTGCTGCCAACCGTCGACGCTCGTATCGACACCCTCATGCTGTCACTCGACCTATACCGTACCGACACCTTCCGCGGTATGTATCTGCAGGTGGGCGTCATTGACGACCCCAGAAACTGCAACAGCTTCACCCCTGTGGCTACGGTTACGACGGCACGCGTCAGCGACTGGGAGCAGTTCGACGTGCCGCTGGCCTCCTACACAGGGCGCGGCAGGTATGTGGCCATAGCCTCGCCGCTGTCGTCGGGAGGCTTGTTTTATGTCGACAACGTCTACCTCGACTATGCAGGCAGGTGTCAGCGCCCCGTCGGGCTCAGGGTTGCAGGCACGGACCCCACCACGGTAGAGCTGGAGTGGAACGACGCCGGAGGGCGCGAGGCCCTGGTGCACTACGGCACGCACGGCTTCACGCCAGGCACGGGGCGCATGCTGACCACCTTCGACAGCAGCATCGTCATCACCGGGCTTAGCAGCGACACTGCCTACGACTTCTACGTACAGCTGGTGTGCACCACGGGCGACACGTCGCGGACAACAGGGGTGATGAACGTGATTCCCGGCACCATAATATCCAAACCGTTTGTGGCCGATGAAAAGCGGGTGTGCGATGCGGTTATCTACGACGATGGAGGCCCCGACGGCGTATACTCCGACTACCAGGCTGCGATGCACATACTGCGCCCCACAGACACCAACCATGCACTGCTGATTCAGGGCACCTACCGAGGCAACCCAGGCGACGTGCTGACGGTCTACAACGGCATAAACGGTGACGACAGCAGCATGTTGTTCTCATCGGAGGGCATCGGTGGTGTCACCGTGGGTCCCTTCCTCTCGAGCGACAGCACTGGCGGCTTGACCATCTACTTCACCACCAACGGCAGCGGCTCGGACTCGGGCTACGTGCTGCATGTGCGCTGTATGCCGCGCAGGGGCGTGGCGTGCGGCCCCGTTGCGGCTACGAGTATGGACTCGCTCACCTCCAGCCTGGCCAAGGTGTGCTGGCAGGACAGCGGCCTCTTCCACGTGGCCATCAAGACTGTCGACGACACGATATGGGGCGACAGCGTGCTGACTGCGGCGTCATGCCACACCTTCACGAACCTCACCCCCGCCACCACCTACGACTGGAGGGTGCAGCGCGTGTGCGGCTCGGAGACCTTCAGCGACTGGCGCGTGGCACGCTTCGTCACGCCGAGCCCCTGCCCCATACCAAGCGACGTAAACGTCAACGACATCACGGCCTCGCAGGCCTCGGTGGCCTGGGTGGCACCTGCCGGCACCAGCCGTTGGGAGGTGAGGCTGACGGGCCGCCGCCACACCTTCGACACCGTTGTCACCAGCTACCCCGTGCAGCTTACGCGGCTCGAGTCCTCAGCCACCTACCGCGTCGCCGTGCGCTCGCTGTGCGAGAGCGTGCCCAGCGTGTGGTCCGACACCGTGGCGTTCACCACGCTGAGCTCCGACGGCATAGCCGCCCCGTCGGGCAACGCCGACGGCATGGAGGTTACTTTGTACCCCAACCCCGCCTCGCGCCACAGCGCGGCGACGCTGCACATAGCCAACGCCGACGGCGACGTGCTGGTGACGCTGCTCGACATGACAGGCCGCGAGCTGCAGAAACAGCATCTATCATGTACCGCAGGCTGCTCGCACCGCCTCGACATCCAGTCCGTGCCGCAAGGCTACTACTTCGTCAAGGTCCAGTCCCCCACAGCCATAGCCATCCGCAAACTCGTGGTGAAATAGCCGAAACCGCTACGCAGAGAGCATGACGCTTTTATGCGCTGAGCTGCTTCAGGCAGCTGCTTTGCCGCCGCACAGATGTTTTTTAACAACCGTGCGGCGGTGCTGTTTTGCAGGGGCTTGCGGGATGCGGAGCGGGGGTGTCGATAACTTATGGCTGACGGTTTGTTTTTTTTGCGTAACTTTGCATTTTAAAACATATAACCATGAAAAGATATAATCTATTAATCGTGTTGTGGATGCTCGTGTTGCCAATGGCGGCCAAGTGTCAGATACCCGAAGCGGCCATCGACCAGCCGAGGGTGGCCGACTACGGCATGACGGGGCCGGTGCGCGAGATGACGGAGCACCGCTCAGCAAACGGCGGCAATGATATTGAGAGCGTTACGAGCTACAGCTTCGACAGAGACGGAAGCCTGTCGAGCATGAAGAAGCAGGGCTTCGGCGGCGAGAAGACTACAAAATATCCGCAGAAGCACCCTTACTTTGAGCTTACCGACACGTCGACACGGACCACCTACCGCTTTGGCAAGAACGAGAGCACCGGTCAGAACTACATGACGCAACGCACCGTGAAGGAGGCCGACGGCGACGTGAGCGCCCTGTACCGGTACTCGATGACGGGACGGATAACACAGTCCGTGCATTACGTGTATGCCGCGGGAGGCGCCCTGGCCGCTTCGATACAATACGAATACGGCGACGACGGCGGGGTGACAGGCCGCCGCCTGACGAGCTACACCAAGAGCGGCAAGCCCGAGAGGGTGCAGGGCTACTCGGTCGACGAGAGGCTGCTGATGGAGGAGACGTACAGCTACGACCGTCAGGACAACGTGGTGAAGCGCGTGCAGCGGTTCTATGACCAGGGCGGAACCAAGCCGCGCGAGACCGTGGAGACCCGCAAATACGAGTACGACGGCCGCGGCAACTGGACAAAACAACGCTACAGCCTCAACGGCAAAGAGCTGTACCTGTACGAGAGGGAGATAAGGTATTATTAGTTTTAAGTTTTAAGTTATTAGTTGTTCGCTTTCCATGTTTTTCATTCAGCGGTGCTATTCGCTATCCATGTTTTTAATTCAGTGGTGCTCATGACCTCAGTTCACAGCCTTCGGCATTAAGTGGCTGACGCGGTTTAGAGATTATAGATACGATAGAGACGATAGAATCGATAGAGGCTGACGCACATTTTGTTCTCCGCTGCGCTATCGAAAGTCACTAAAGGTAACTTCTATAAATTCGTTATATTCGTTTTATGCTTGCATAAATATTCTAAAAATAAATTCGTTAGATTCGTGCAATTCGTGTTCAACCGAAGGTCATGAGCACCTATGAAATGAAAAACATGACAGCGAATAATAGTAATAAATAGAACTCGCTTAAACTTCTTCACGTATCAACTTATCCACATTCAACATATCAACAAATCATGTATTTTGCTCATTTGCACGTGCACTCGCACTACTCGATATTGGACGGAATGTCGAAGATTCCCGACCTGGTGAAGAAATGCAAGAAGGACGGCATGTATGCCATGGCGCTTACCGACCACGGCAACATGTTCGGCATCAAGGAGCTGTTCGACTTTGCCAAGAAGGAGAACGGCAAGGTGAAGGACGCCGTCAAGGAGCAGAAGGCCGTCATAGCCAACGAAGAGGCTACCGAGGAGGAGCGCGCTGCCGCCAAGGCGCGCATCGAGGAGCTGGAAGCCACCTTTTTCAAGCCCATACTGGGCATAGAGACCTACTGCGCCCACGAGCACCGCACAGTGAAGACCCACCGCGACGGCTGGCACCTCATACTCCTTGCCAAGAACAAGCAGGGCTACCACAACCTGTGCAAGCTCAGCAGCATAGCCTACACCGAGGGCTACTACTACAACCCCCGCATCGACCACGAGCTGCTGCAGCGCTACCACGAGGGGCTTATCTGCTGTTCGGCCTGCCTGGGCGGCGAGGTGCCGCAGAAGATACTGATGGGCGACATGGCGGGCGCCGAGGCCTCGGTGCTATGGTTCAAGCAGCTCTTCGGCGACGACTACTACCTCGAGCTGCAGCGCCACAAGACCGACAAGCCCAACGCCGCCACCGACACCTTCGAGAAGCAGCAGCGTGTGAACGCCGTCCTCGTCGAGCTGGCCGCCAAGCACGGCATAAAGCTCATAGCCACCAACGACGTCCACTTCGTCGAGGAAGAGCACGGCGAGGCCCACGACCGCCTGATATGCCTCAGCACCGGCAAGGACTTCGGCGACCCCTCGCGCCTGCACTACACCAAGCAGGAGTGGCTGAAAAGCCCCGAGCAGATGGCCGCAATCTTTGCCGACATGCCCGAGGCGCTGGAAAACACGCGCGAGATTGTGGACAAGGTGGAAGAGTACGACATCAACAGCAACCCCATCATGCCCGCCTTCCCCATCCCCGAGAGCTTCGGCACCGAGGAGGGCTACCGCCAACGCATTGCCGAGGAGGAGCTCCTCGACGAGTTTGCCCGCAACGACAAGGGCGAGCCCATCGCCGACCCCAAGGCCCGCCAGAAGCTGCTCGAACGCCTCGGCGGCTATGAGAAGCTCTACCGCATAAAGCTCGAGGCCGACTACCTGGGCAAGCTGGTGTGGGACGGCGCCCACCGCCGCTACGGCGACGAGCTGAGCGACGAGATAAAGGAGCGCATAGGCTTCGAGCTGCACACCATAAAGACCATGGGTTTCCCCGGCTATTTCCTCATCGTACAGGACTACATACGCGGCGCGCGCGAGGAGCTGGGCGTCAGCGTCGGGCCCGGGCGTGGCTCGGCCGCAGGCAGCGTCGTGGCCTACTGCCTGTGGATAACCGACGTGGACCCCCTGAAATACGACCTGCTGTTCGAGCGTTTCCTGAACCCCGACCGCATATCGCTGCCCGATATCGACGTCGACTTCGACGATGCGGGGCGCGGGCGTGTGCTCGACTGGATAACGCATAAATACGGCAAGGAGCGCGTGGCGCACATCATTACTTACGGCACCATGGCCACCAAGTCGAGTGTGGCCGACGTGGGAAGGGTGCAGAAGATACCCCTTGCCACGGTCAACTACGTGAAGAGCCTTATCCCCGACCGCGGCTTCCCCGACAACGTGAAGGACGAGAAGGGCAACAGCCCCAAGGTGAACCTGCACAACTGCTACAAGTATGTGCCGCAGCTGAAGAGCATCATGGAGAGCGCGTCGGCCGCCGACCTGGAGCTGAAGGAGGTGCTCACCTACGCCGAGGAGCTCGAGGACACCAACCGCCAGATAGGCATCCACGCCTGCGGCGTCATCATAGGCGCCGACGACCTCACCAACTTCGCCCCCCTCTGCACCATAAAGGACAAGGAGACCGACCAGGATGTGCTGGTTACGCAGTACGACGGCCACGTGGTGGAGGAGGTCGGCCTCATCAAGATGGACTTCCTCGGCCTCAAGAACCTCACCATCATCAAGGATGCCCTGCGCAACATAAAGCACAGCCACCGAGTGGATGTCGACATCGACCATATACCCATCGACGACGAGCTGACCTATAAGCTGTTCGGCGACGGTGCCACGGTGGGCACCTTCCAGTTTGAGTCGGCAGGAATGCAGAAATACCTGCGCGAGCTGAAGCCCCACGTGTTCGAAGACCTCATAGCCATGAACGCCCTCTACCGTCCGGGGCCAATGGAATATATACCCGACTTCATCGACCGCAAGATGGGCCGCAAACCCATCGAGTACGACATCCCCTGCATGGAGCAGTACCTCAAGGACACCTACGGCATCACCGTGTACCAGGAGCAGGTGATGCTCCTGTCGCGCCAGCTGGCCAACTTCACCCGCGGCCAGAGCGACACCCTGCGCAAAGCCATGGGCAAGAAGCAGATTGCCAAGATGAACGAGCTGGAGGTGCTGTTTTACGAGGGCGGCGAAAAGAACGGCCATCCGAAGGAGAAGCTGCAGAAGATATGGGAGGACTGGAAGAAGTTTGCCAGCTACGCCTTCAACAAGAGCCACGCCACCTGCTACTCGTGGGTGGCCTACCAGACGGGCTACCTCAAGGCACACTACCCCGCCGAGTACATGGCGGCGGTGCTCACCAGCGGCCTGAGCGACATAACGCGCACCACGCAGCTGCTCGAAGAATGCAAGCGCATGAAGCTCAGCGTGCTGCGCCCCAGCGTAAACCTCTCCGAGAAAGACTTCTCGGTTGACAGCGAAGGCAACATCCGCTTCGGCCTCTGCGCCATAAAAGGCATGGGCGAGGCCGCCGCCGAGGCGCTGATAAAAGAACGCGACACCAACGGCCCCTTCAAGTCGGCCTACGACTTCGTGGAGCGCATCGACCTGCGCACGGTGAACCGCAAAAGCGTGGAGTCGCTCATAATGGCCGGTGCCCTCGACGACTTCGAGGAGCCGCACCGGGCGCAGTATTTCGTGCACGACACGCCGTCGGAATCGAGTCCCACCTACGTGGAGCGACTGCTGCGCTGGGCGTCGAGGAAACAAGAGTCGGAGGAGAGCTCGCAGATGTCGATATTCGACATGTGCGACGAGATGAAGAGCGAGGAGCACCCGTTGCCGCCGGCTGCCGAGGAATGGACCAATGTGGAGCGTTGCCGCTACGAGAAAGAGGTGGTGGGCTTCTACCTTAGCGGACATCCCCTCAACGACTTCAAGGACGAGATAAACTTCTTTGCCAAAACACCGCTCAGCGCCTTTGCCAACATGGAGGCGCTGGTTGACAGTCCCGTCTCGTTTGCAGGCATAGTGACCGAGGCGAAGACGGCGGTGTCGTCGAAGGACGGCAACACCTACGGCCGCATGGTGGTGGAGGACTTCTCGGGATCGCACGAGTTGGTGCTGTTCGGCGAGGAGTTCCAGAAGTACAAGAACTACTTCGAGAAAGGCATATTCCTGTACTGCAACGGCAAGGTGGAGCAGAAGGTGTTCCGCGTTGGCGGCAAGGACAGTCCCGGAGGAGGCGAGGAGCGCAAGTCGCGTCCAAGGCTGAGGATAAGCCAGATGATGCTGCTCAACAACGTGATGACCACCCTCGCACGCTCGCTCACCCTCGAGATGAGCCTTGCCAACGTCACCGACGACTTCTGCGACAGGATAGAAAACAAAATAAAGAAAAACAAAGGCAAATCGGACCTGAGGATACGCGTGAACGACATCAAGAACGGGCTCACCCTCACCATGCAGTCGACCACCGGCCATGTCGACATCCGCAACTTCCTCAACGACATGAGCACCCTGCCTGAGATAGAACGTTATACCATAAGCAAATGAGCATACAGCTATATACCCCCGTGGCCGTGGACCGGCAAGGGCTCAGCCTTACGCTCGGCGACAAGGTGATGCTCCTGGGCTCGTGCTTCGCCGACCATATAGGCGACCGTCTGCGCGAAGGAGGCTTCGAGGTGCTGCAGAATCCTTTCGGAGTGCTATACAACCCCCTCTCAATATGCCAGTGCCTGCGCCGCTGCATCGACCTGGAATACGTCGACGAGGGCGACCTGGTGCAATACGACGGGGTGTGGCATTCGTGGCTGCACCACAGCCGTTTCTCGAATGCCGACCGGCAACGCTGCCTCGACGCCTGCAACGCCTCCATACAAAGCGGCCATGAATTCCTGAAAAGCTGCACGTTGCTTACGCTCACCTTCGGCACCGCCTACGTGTATGAGTTGCAGGACGAGGGTGGCTGGCATGGCCGCGTGGTGAGCAACTGCCACAAAGTACCGGCCTCCCGCTTCATCAAACGGCGCGCCACGCTCAACGAGATGCTGGCGGTCTGCAACGATACCCTGCAACGCCTGCAACGCCTGCAACGCATCAATACCAACGTTTTCGATAAGTCGAGCGGAGAGAGCAAACGACGAAGTGTTTGCACTATCCCGAGGCGAGAAAACGACTGTTTCAAAGAAACGAACATAAAGGTACAGCTCACCGTTAGTCCCATACGCCACAGCGCTGACGGCGCACGCGGCAACCAGCTGAGCAAGTCGCTGCTGCACCTGCTGTGCGACGAACTTCAGCACAGTTGCGATGCCTGCTATTTCCCGGCTTACGAGATAGTTATGGACGAACTGCGAGACTACCGGTTCTACGATGCCGACATGCTGCACCTGTCGGCCACTGCCGTCGAGATACTGTGGCAACGCTACGCCGAGGCTTATTTCCCGCAGGAAACCATGAGAAAGGTGCAGGAAAACCAGCGTGAGGCCCGTGCCGCAAAGCACAGGAGGATAATAACATGATTATTTCTAAGTTCTAAGTCTTAAGTTTTAAGTGGCTGACGCAATTATTAGTTCTAAAGTTTTAAGTGGCTGACGCAGCATCTATCGCATCTATCCTATCTATCACATCTATCACTTATAGCAAAAAACAATATGAAACGTAAAGCAAACATTCTCTTATTAGGCATGGCCTTGTTATCCATCTGCATAGTGCCGTTGAGGGCACAGCAGACTGCCTCCAGCGAGCGGCAGCAACGGCTTGAGCGGCATGTGTTCTATATGGCCGCCGACTCGCTAAACGGCCGCGGCGGCGGCTCGGAGGACGCCAACAAGGTGGCGCACTACATCGAAGGACAGTTCAAAGAGATTGGCGTGGAGCCTTTCTTCGAAGACTACCTCTGGGAGTTCACTCCTGGCTTCGGCGGCAAGTTCTACAACGTGGTGGGTATTATTAAAGGCTCCGACCCTGCGCTGTGCGACGAATACATCGTCGTTGGTGCCCACTACGACCACCTCGGCGTAAGGAACGGCAAGGTGTACAACGGTGCCGACGACAACGCCTCGGGTACTGCCACCGTCATAGAACTGGCGCGTACCCTCGTGCAACAGAAGGCACTGCTGCGCCGCAGCGTCATCATAGTGACTTTCGACGGCGAGGAGATGGGACTGCTTGGTTCCAAGGCTCTGTGCGACGAGTTGGCGAGCCAAGGCTTGACAGAGCGGTGCAAGCTCATGTTCAGCATCGACATGGTGGGCTGGCTCGACAAGGGCGGTCCGCTCAAGCTGGTAGGTACCGCCATGCTTGATGATTGCGACAAGATACTGAAAGCCACGGCAAAACATGTGCCCATGGAGATAGATGTCGTCACCCGCCGCTTCGACTCTTGGGGCCTCGGGTCGACCGACAGCGAGCCCTTTGCGCGCCACGGAGTGCCGGCGCTCTATGTCTCTACGGGGCTTAAATCGCCCTACCACAAGCCCGAGGACGACGCTTGGCTGATTAATTACGAAGGGCTCAACCGTGTGACCGAATATTTGTCACTTGCCGTCCTGAATTTCTCTCGCGAGGACAAACTCGAAGCCACAGGCCGCGTGAGCATAAAGCACCGCGACGAGCCGCCGTTCATAGAGTTTGGACTCAGCGCGGCGGCCGGGTCGTCTCATTTTGCATTCCCCAGTGCCGGCTTCACCGGTCGGAAGAGTTTTGCCTTCGCCGGCGGCGCCGACCTGCACTTCAACTACAAGCATTTCACGCTCGCCACGGGGGCAGAGTACACCATGCTGCAAGGACGGCTGCCCGTGGAGGCCGACCCGTTCAACAGCACGCTGCGCTACCGTCAGCAGGCCGTCACGCTGCCTGCCATGCTGCAATACCATATTCCCAGTAAGCCGTCGGCCAACTTCTACATAGGCGTAGGGGCTTATTTCAGTCATGTGTTCGACCACCAATACCGTGAGCTTGACAATGCTTCGGCCTACAGTATTGAGCAAAACCAGCACGGCTTGCAGTGGTGTATTGGCATGAGGATGTACCACTACACGGTAGAGGCGCTGTGGCGCTACTCTGCCGACGGCGTGTTCCTCAACGACGCAACCCATGTGGCACCCAATGCACGACTCAACAGTGCCATGCTGCGACTGGGAATTCTGTTATGACCATGAAACTTGCGCTGATTGGCCATCCGGTAGCACACTCGCAGTCGCCGGCTTTGTATGATGCCATGTTCAGGCGGCTTGGCCTGGAAGGGAGCAGCTACAGTCTTGTCGACATAGCCCCCGAAGAGCTTAACCGCGAGCGCCTGCTACGGCTGGTTGATGAGCTAGGCCTTACAGGCTTCAACGTGACTGTGCCGCACAAGGTTGCGGTACTGCCCATGCTCGACGAGGTGAGCGATGAGGCGCGAGCCATAGGCGCGGTCAATACCGTGGTTGTGCGCGATGGACGGCTCTACGGTTACAACACCGATGCAGGGGCGTTTTCTGAATCGCTTGTGCCGCACCTGCAGCCATGCCACACTCGCGCCCTGATACTGGGCACAGGTGGCGCCGCGCGTGCCGTGGCTTACGCTTTGGGACAGCTGGGGATAGAGTACTTATATGTGAGCCGCTGCCCGAAGGGGAAAGATATGGTGCCGTACAGCGAAGCGTTGCGGCTGGCAGATGCCAGCAGGCTTGTGGTTAACGCGACACCCGTTGGCATGCCGCCGTTGCAGGCTTTGAGTCCCTGGCCCGATGCCAGTGTGCTGGGACCGTCGCATCTATGCTACGACCTGGTGTACACGCCTTCGCCAACGCGCTTCCTTGCCGAAGCGGCGGCGAGGGGTGCCGCTGTTGTCGACGGAAAAGAAATGCTCCGCTTGCAGGCGGAGCATAGTATCAAGTTGTTTATGGGAATGTTTTTTTCTCCTACAGATTGTAAAAGATTTTAAAAGAAATGTCGTCTGTCTCTTTTCCAATCTTTTAAAATCTGATGGAGATTAATGTTTTCAACATGTTGGTAATCAATCCGGCAGGCCGTGCAGGCAGTCGTTGGGCTGCATTATCACACCGGCCGAGGCCACGGTCGAGGCAAGCTCGGAGTGGCGCGACAGGTTGCCGTTGTATGTCTCGGCAATTGGTAAGCCGCCGGCATTCTCCATGGGGTTCATGCGCTCAACGATGGCAGGACCGTCGGGGTTGGAGTGCAGCAGTTCGTTCATGCGGCGGATGCGCTCGGCCAGCTGTTTTGAGCGGCTGTCGTCCGACTCGGGCTGCGGGAAGCGCGGTGCGGGAGCGGTTTTGACGGCTGCCGCGGGCTCGCCCGTGAAGTTTGCCACGGGGGCAGGCTCAGGGGTGAAAGCGGGTCTCTGCTCCGCCACCGGGGTTTCCACTGTCTCTGTTCTCAGCTCAGCTGCCGGAGTCTCCACTGTCTCTGTTCTCTGCACGCGGGTCAGTACTATGCCGTCGTCAGGGATGTACTCTGCTATGGGTTGCGCCATCACGCTCTCGGCTATCGGCAGGGCGGCCTCTATTGCCGGTTCAAGCACCTGGGCGGGCTGCTCTGCAACCGACTCCATTGCAGGAGCCTCAACCGGATCGAGTGTATAGACGTGTCGGGTTACGGTTGCCTCAGGAGTATCGGTTTTCTGCTCAGCCATCCCGGCTGTCACGATAGCGGAAGCGGTAGCTGCTGTATCGTTAGTTTGCGCTACAGGTTTGGCAGCTTCTGTTTTCTGCTCCGCTACCGGAGTCTCCACAGGTGCCACGGGCTGGGATTGCTCTTTGTTGGCATCGGCGGGCTCGGGTTTGTCGGCGTCGAGGTCGATTTTAACCGGGGCTTCTTTCTTCTCGGGTTGGAAACCAGTGGCTATTATGGTAACCTTGAGTTCCTCGGTGAGGCACTCGTCGGCACCTGCGCCCCAGATCACGTTAGCCTCGGGGTCGTTGATGCATTCGGTCATGTACGAGGTGGCTGTATCCAATTCGTCCATTGTTATCATCTTGTCGGGCGGATAGGAGAAGTAGAGCAGCACGTTTTGAGCACCCGCGATGTTGGTGTCGTCAAGCAGCTGCGATTTCGAGGCGGCCTCGATGGCCTCCTTGGCGCGTTCCTCGCCCTTGCCGGTGCCGGTGCCCATATAGGCCGAACCGCTCTTGGCCAAGACGGTGTTCACGTCGCGGAAGTCAGTGTTGATAAACGAGGTGACGGTGATAATCTCGGCAATGCTCTTAGCGGCGGTTTGCAGCACGTCGTTGGCCTTGTCGAGAGCCTCGGGCATAGGCAGGTTGCCGAACATGCGCATTTTGTCGTTCGATATGACGAGCGTTGCGTCGACAATCTCGCGCAGTTCCTCGAGGCCTTTCTGAGCCTGACGTTCTCTGGGTTTGCCCTCGAACCTGAAAGGCATCGTGACGATGGCCACGACGAGAATCTGGCCTATCTCCTCGTCGTCGAGTTTAATCTCCTTGGCTATGCGGGCAATTACCGGAGCCGCACCGGTGCCTGTGCCGCCGCCGAGGCCGGCGGTGATGAAGAGCATCTTGGTGTTGCGGGCGAGGATCTCTTTGATTTCGTCCTTTTTCTCTTCGGCGGCGCGTTTGGCCACGTCGGGGCGGTTGCCGGCGCCGAGACCGCTGCCCAGCAGTATTTTGGTAGGCACCGGGTTATCGTCCAAAGCCTGACGGTCGGTGTTGCATACGATGAAGTCTACATCCTTTATGCCTTGCCGCATCATGTGTTTTACGGCGTTGCCGCCGCCGCCGCCCACGCCAATAACTTTGATGAACGACGAACTGTTTTTAGGCGCGTCGAAGGTCAAAAGAGTGGAATTTATAATATCTTCCATAAAAGCGGATTGTATTTATCTGTTTTATTATTAATCATTTAAGCACAGTACACACCTATGCTGTTCAGAATGTAAAATTACGACGAACTTATTGATTATTGAACTGTTGCCCGACTTTGTTTTCAACAAAATGGTGTGCATAACTATAATGTTTTTTATTTACTCGCCAAATCACTGTGTATCAGGCATGTTTCATTAATCGTCATCGTCGTCGATGTCGTCGCGGAAAACACGGTTGAGATAGCCGTTTATGGCGTTCATCCAATCGCGTCCGCTCTTCTTCTTTTGCGCGATATTGATGGTCACCTCATCGTCGGCCTCGGCGGCTGTGGGCTGGTCGACTGTCGAGGGCCCGCCGTACTCTTCACTGCGGCTTGCGGCAGCCTCATCGGCCTCACTCTCTTTGTTTTCCCCTTCGCCATTTTTGAACTCGGCTTCGCTATCGGAAGAGCCATTAGCTCTTTCTTCATAATCAAGGCCGCACAGCACCAGGCCTATACCTGTGGCATACATCGGGTGGCGCACATTGTCGTTGGGCATCTTGCTCAGGTGCTCGTCGGGGGTGCCAATGCGCGTGTCGGTGCGGGTTACATATTCCGACAGCTCTTTTATGTGTTGCAGCTTGGCTCCGCCACCGGTCAGCACTATGCCCGCAATAAGTTGTTTGGCATAGCCCGACTGCTCGATTTCGTAGTTCACCTGCTCGAGGATATCGGTGGTGCGGGCCTTGATTATCTGTGCCAGCATGCGCATACCTATTTCGCGCGGTGCCTGACGGCGTATGCCGGGGATGGAGACGATGTCGTCGTCGTTGACGGTCTCCGGGAGGCACGAGCCGAAGCGCACCTTCAGCTTCTCGGCCTGCTCTTTGAGTATATGGCAGTTGGTTTGTATGTCGCTTGAGATGACATTGCCGGCCAGGGCAAGCACCGAGGTGTGGCGGATGATGCCTTCGTGGAAGAGCGCAATATCGGTGGTGCCGCCTCCAATGTCCACCAGGGCCACGCCTGCGTTGCGGTCGGTGTCGTCAAGCACCGCCGCCGCCGAGGCTATGGGCTCGAGCACCACGCGGCGCACCTTGAGGCCTGCCAGCTCAACACTGTCGCTTATGTTGCGCAGGTTGGCGGTGTTGCCGGTGACGATGTGGAACACGGCCGTAAGCTGGTGTCCGGTCACTCCGACGGGGTCGATGGTGAGCTCCTCGCCGTCGACGATATACTTCTGGGCAAACACATGTATAATCTCCTCGCCCGGGCCCAGCAGTATGTTGCGCTGCTCGGCCGTGAGACGCTCGACGTCCTCGGGTTTGATGTACTTGTGATCGGAGGGTATCATTATGCTGCCGGTGTTTTTCATGCTCTTGATATGCTGGCCGGCTATGCCCACATACACCTCGCTGACCTCGTAGTTAGCCATGTCGGACGCTTCGCGCACCGCCTTGGTTATTGAGCTGGCGGTAAGGCGGATGTTCTTCACCACGCCGCGCTCGACTCCGGCCGAGTCGGTGTGGCCGTAGCCCAGTATGTCGAGCTTGCCGGCCTCGGACCGCTGGCCTATGAAACATGCAATTTTGGTGGTTCCAATGTCAAGTCCTACGACAATTTTGTTTTCATTTTCCATGATGCTGCTTATTTATTGATTAATTTTTTTGTGCAAACTATTTGATTGACATATTTTATGCTGATGCGGCTGTAGCGTTCCCAGCCTGTCAGAGGGAGGCCCTGATTGACCATAGCGTCGAGGTTGCCGAACTTGCGCTCGAGGTTGTCGGCATCGCCCACCTCGACAACAAAACTACCCACCTTGGGCACCGCAACCAGATTGTTGTCGTGCTCGATGTATATCTGATCGAAAAGGCTGCCATAGCGCTCGTTGTCGTGCAGGAAACAGCTCAGCCGCCACGCCATGGCCAGGCCGCACTTGCGCGTCTTTTCATTATCGGCCAGTCGCTTGAGGTTCCATTGCAGTGCATTGCCGGCGGGGATTGTCTTTAAGTCGCCGTTCACCACCGGCACATCGGCAATCAGGTCGCCGCGCGAAGGCATGACGCAGCCAGTGTTGTCGAAATAAAGGTCGCCGTTCTCCATAAACAGATGCATCACCGCCACGCGCTGACGCGCCGTGACCTGCAGCGTGCCGTCGACCGATATCGTCACCCTGCTGTCGGCCACGTAGGGATTGCTATCGACCAGCTGCCGCACGGCCTTCAGGTCGACCTCTTTTATCTTCTGTCTTGTCAGCTGCGGCATCT
Organism: Bacteroidales bacterium; assembly: GCA_017962615.1. Taxonomy (GTDB): domain Bacteria; phylum Bacteroidota; class Bacteroidia; order Bacteroidales; family P3; genus Colimorpha. Next base: position 29,874 of record JAGCUZ010000058.1, read on the forward strand.
TGGTGTACACGAGCGTGTCGAGTTCGCAGGCCTGAAGGAGGGTGTCGGCGTCGCGGTAGTCAATCTTCGTTGCAACCCCTTTCAGCGTCGAGTTGCTGCGCACCACATTGGCCGCAACCACCAACGCCACCATCAGTATGGCAAACAAAATGTACAGCGTTATCTTACCTCGACGTTTCATTTAGGTTGTTGAATGTTGATCTGTGGATATGTTGATACGTTGATATGTTTAATGTGGATATGTTATGTGCGTCAGCCACTTAATGCCGAAGGCTGTGAGCACCGCTGAATAAAAGACATGGAAAGCGAACAACTTAGAACTAATAACTTAAAACTTTAAAAGGTATTCCTCTAGTTTCGGCACCAGACGGTCAATGTCGCCGGCACCTATCGTAAGCACTATGTCGGGGCACAGTGCCTCCACCAGCTCGGGCACCTGCTCGGGCGTGCACAGGTAGCGGTTCATCGTCTTTATCTTGTGCATTATCATTGCCGACGACACTCCCGGCAGAGGCTTCTCGCGGGCCGGATATATCGGCAGCAGTATTATCTCGTCGAGGCCCGATAGTGCACTGGCAAACCCGTCGGCCAGGTCGCGGGTGCGGCTGTAGAGGTGGGGTTGGAATATGCCCACGACACGTTTGCCGGGGTAAAGGTAGCGCACCGAGTCGATCAATGCCTCTATCTCCTGGGGATGATGGGCATAGTCGTCAATATATATTATCGATTTGTTCTTGATGCGGTAGTCGAAGCGGCGGCGTATGCCCTCGAAGTTCTTCAGCCCCGCGCGCAACTGATACTCGGTAAGTCCGCACGACAGCGCCACGGCGCAGGCCGCCACGGCGTTCTCCACGTTGTACAGGCACGAATTGGGCAGCTCGAGGTCGTACAGCACCCCCTTGGGTGTGCGCATGTCGAAGAATATGTTGCCGCCGTAGTTGCGCACGTTCCACGGGTAGTAGTCGGCCTCGATGCCGTGAGCCGTGTAGTTCTCGACGGTGATCTCGCTTCCGATGGTCAGGCCGCAGTGGCTGTGGTCGTGTTCATGTTCGTGCTCATGCTCCTCATTGTGCTCGTGATGATGGCGGTTCTCCGCTTCGCTATCGAAACATCCACTGGATGTTTCTTCATGTTCATGCTCTTCACCGTCAATGTAGCCGATACCTTGTTTCACAAACAGTTTTCCCTCGGGCAAAGTCTGGTTGGCATACTGTGCGTAGGCGTCGAGCATGTTGCGGTGCGAGCCGTAGATATCGAGGTGGTCGGGGTCGGTGGCAGTAATCACCGAGTAGTATGGATGCAACTGCAAGAACGAGCGGTCGTATTCGTCAGCCTCCACCACCATGTACTCGCTCTTCATGTCGATATGCACGTTGCTGTTGAAGTTCTTCGATATGCCTCCGAGCAGTGCGGTGCAGCCGCAGTCGCTGTGGCTCAGCAGGTGGGCTATCATGCTGCTGGTGGTGGTCTTCCCGTGCGAGCCGGCAACGGCTATGCACTTGTGGTGGCGCGTAAGCTCGCCAAGCACCTCGGCACGCTTCTTCAGCGTTATGCCGCGCTCGCGTATGGCCTGCAGCTCGGCTGTGTCGGCCGGAACGGCGGGAGTGTATATCGCTAAGTCGACATTGGCGGGTATGCACGAGGGGTCGTCCTGGTAATGCACGGCGATGCCCTCCTCCTCAAGCTGGCGCGTGAGCGGCGACTCGGTGCGGTCGTAGCCGCTCACCGTGTGCCCCGTCTGCTTGAAATAGCGTGCCAGCGCACTCATTCCTATGCCTCCTATACCGATGAAGTAGTATGTCATGAATGATTTAAAAATTATTTTTAGTTTTTAGTTATTAGTCTTAAGTGTTAAGTGGCTGGCGCGGTGGTTGGGCTGCGTAGCACTTAGAACTTATAACTAATAACTATCTTGTAAGTTTCTCTATCTCGTCAACAATCTTGTCGGCGGCGCCGTACACCGCCATGCGCTTGCACGCTTCGCCTATGCTGCGACGGCGCTCCCCGTCGGCCAGCAGTTCTGCAAGGGTGGGTATGCCTTTGCTGCCGCACTCGTCGTCGCGCACCATCAGCGCCGCTCCCTGGCTGGCCAGCGCCTGCGCGTTCTTGGTCTGATGGTCTTCGGCCACGTTGGGCGAGGGTATCAGTATCACAGGCTTGCCAACGATACACAGCTCCGATATCGCTATGGCACCCGCGCGAGAGATTACCACATCAGCCACACTGTAGGCAAGGTCCATGCGACTAACGAACTGATGCACCTTCACTTTGTCCTCAAGGTTGGCGGCTTTGACGGCTGCAAGGTCCTCCTCGTAGTTCCAGCGGCCTGTCTGCCACACTATCTGCACGTCGTTGTCCTTAAAATACGACAAATTGCTCTTTATCATATTGTTTATGCTACCTGCGCCGAGGCTGCCGCCCACGCTGAGCACTATGGGTTTGTCGGGGTTCAGCCCGAAGTGACGGCATCCTTCTTCTTTGGTGGCCTGCAGCTGCTCTATGTCTTTGCGCACCGGGTTGCCCGTGAACACTATCTTCTGTGCAGGGAAGAAGCGCTCGAGGCCCTGGTAGGCCACGCAGATACGGTCGGCGTGGCGGGAGAGCATCTTGTTGGTAAGGCCGGGGTAGGAGTTCTGCTCCTGCAGAAGCGTCTTATAGCCCATCTGCGACGCGCTCTTGAGCGTCGGGGCACTGGCGTAGCCGCCCACTCCGACCACTATATCGGGTGCGAAGTTTTTTATTATTCTTCTGACCATGAGCTGACTGCGCAGCATGCGGAACAGTATTGCGACGTTCTTTGGGTTGTACAGCGGACGCTTGAGTCCGGCTATTGGCAGAGCCTTGATTTCATAGCCTGCGGCGGGTACGCGCTCCATCTCCATGCGCCCTTTGGCACCGATGAACAGTATCTCGGCATCGCTCCAACGTGCTTTGATGGCATTGGCAATGGCTATTGCCGGAAAGATATGGCCGCCGCTGCCGCCACCGCTAATTATTGCTCTCATGATTGTACAGTGTTTTGATTTTCAGATAATGTTTGCTCGCCAAAGTCGGCTTCGCCGGGGGTCTCTATATAGGACTGCTGCCCGGCAGCAGCAGTTTGTTGCTGCGCCTTGCGCGTGTTGTCGCGTGCCACCGACTGTATGGCTCCTATGATTATGCCCATGCAGAGGTAGGCGGTGCCGCCGTAGCTTATAAGCGGCAGGGTTTGTCCGGTTACGGGCAGGGCCCCGACGGCGACGCACATGTTCACCAGAGCCTGATAGTATATCAATATGCCGAGTCCCAGCACCATCAGCGAGCCGAAGCGGCCGCGGCAGTTGCGTGCGGTCCTTATGCAACGCATGAACAATATGCTGTATAACACGAAGATGAGTATCCCGAACCAGGCACCCATCTCTTCGATTATGATGGCGAAGATGAAGTCGTTGTGGGCCTCGGTCATCAGTCGGGCATGCACGGTGCTGCCCACGCCGTTGCCGGTGAGGCCGCCGCTGGCTATAGCCATACGCGCTATGTTCTCTTGCGACAGTTCGTTGGGATTGGGGTGCATCCATGTGTCGATACGGTGCACCCATGTGGTCGAGCGTCCGACCTCCACCCCCTCGTGGGTGGCGAAATAGCCCAGACCGCCGCCTACAAGGAGCAGGCAGGCCAGCATGACCCTGAGCCACCATTTGCGGTTGACGCCGCCAAAATACATCAGTGTGAAGCAGGTGATGAACACCAGCGCGGCCATTGAGAAGTTGTCGAACAGCACCACGCCGGCCACGGCACATACAGTGAGCGACACGCGCTTGAAGACGCTGGGGTCGTCTACTTCGTCTTTCTGCAACGCCAGCTGGCGTGCGGTGACCATGACCACCAATACCTTGGCGAGCTCGGAGGGCTGGAAACGGCCTATAAGAGGCAGCTTTATCCAGCGCGTGTGCGACATGGCTACATACACCAGCAGCACAAGGACGGCGAGCAGCAGCCACAGGCTCCATTTCGACAGCTTGCGGTAGTTGACAAACGACACTCCTATGGCTATGACATAGGCTGCAACGACGAACACCAGGTGCTTCACAAAGAAGCGCATCGGTGTGGACGAGTGGGTGTTGGCCGTTAGACCTGACGCGCTGAACACCGCCACGAGGGATATGATGCTCAGCAGGATGCACACTATCCAGAGTCCTTTGTCGCCTTTAAGTATGTTTAGAGCCTTGGGCACGATATTTAGTTTTTAGTTATTAGTTTTAAGTGTTAAGTGGCTGGCGCGATGGTGTGGCTGTGTAGCACTTATAACTTAAAACTTAAAACTTAGAACTTACAACTTTCTACAGGTCGTTTACCTCTCTAGCAAATCGTTCGCCGAGTTCTTCGATGCTCTTGCCGTTCTCCACGGCGGGCGAGTAGATGACGGTGGTGTTCTCAAGGTCGTTGTAGAGTGCCTTGTGGGCGGCTTCGCCTACGGTGGCCACATCGACGATGTTCTTCACCACGCCGTCGAACGCTTTGTGCAGCTGCTCGTTGTGCTCGCCGACGCATATCAGCATCTTGACTTTGCGTGCCGCCACGTTGCGCAGGCGCGTGTAGTCAGTGTGTGCCGAGGTGGCCGAGGCAATCCACACGGTGTTGCGGCCCATGTTCTCGAGCGAGTACCATGTGGCGTTGACGGTAGTTGACGAGGCGTCGTTGATGAACTCTATGCCGCGTATGCGTGCCACGAACTCCATGCGGTAACGCATCTCGTCCACATGGGCGAAGCACTCTTTCAGGTGGGCGTTGCGCATCATGCTGAGTTTCGATGAGTCGATGCCGGCAAGGCCCGTGTGTGCCTGTTCACGACCTTGTTTTGCCAATAATTCTATGCTCATATTTGTGTGATGTATTTGTTTAGAAATTAATAATTAACAATTAAATATTGCGTCAGCCTCTATCGCCTCTATCATATCTATCGTATCTATTATCGCAGTTTGAGGGTGACGATGGTAACTATTGCGAGCAGTATGCCGATGATGGTGAAGCGTTGCACTATCTTCTCGTCTTTGAGGCCCGAGCCGTCGGGGCGGTGCTTCTCCTGGTAGTGGTGGTGCAGGGGGGTGTAGCGGAAGGGGCGAGCCTCGAGCGGCACGGGTTGCGACGCCGGCAGCTTGTGTTTGCGGCGGTAGTGCTTGCAGCTGTAGCGCTGTATGATGACGGAGAGGTCCTCGATCAGGTAGATTCCGCACAGTATGGGCAGCAGCAGTTCTTTGTGGATGAGCAGGGCAAAGACGGCTATGATGCCGCCGATGGCCAGCGAGCCGGTGTCGCCCATGAAAATCTGCGCCGGATGGGTGTTGAACCACAGGAAACCTAGCAGGGCTCCCACAAACGAGGTGATAAACATGGTCAGCTCGCCTATGTTAGGCAGGTAGGTGATGGCAAGGTAGTTGGCCATGATGACGTTGCCGGCCAGCCACGCCAGTATTGCCAGGGCGCCACCCACCACGGCCGCCACGCCGGTGGCCAGACCGTCGATGCCGTCGGTGAGGTTGGCGGCGTTGGAGACTGCGGTGACGATGAATATTGCCACGGCCACGTATACCACCCACACCCACTGTTCGGCCCACGGCCCCATCCAGGTGATGAGCCAGGCGTAGTCGAACTCGTTGTTTTTCACAAAAGGAATTGTGGTCTTGGTAGATGCGATGTCGGGGTGAAAGGAGAGCAGCAGGCCGACGACGAGACCCAGACCCACCTGGCCCACCACCTTGAAGCGGCCGGGGAGGCCTTTTTTGTCGCGCTTGAACACCTTGATGTAGTCGTCGGCAAAGCCTATCAGACCCAGCCAGAGGGTGGTGCCCAACATGGTAAGCACGTAAACGTTGTCGAGCTTGGCAAAGAGGAGTGTGGGAATGACTATGGCAGCAATAATCAGCAGGCCGCCCATGGTAGGCGTGCCACGCTTCTCGCTCTCGTCGTCGCGCACGGTCTCGCCGATGCCTTTGCGCTGCATCAGCCTGATGTAGGGCTTGCCGCACAGCAGCATTATCAGCAGCGAGCTGACGAAGCAGCATGCCGAACGGAACGATATATACTGGAACACTCCCGCACCCGGGAAGTCGAAGCTCTTGTCTAACCAATCGAATAAATAATATAGCATATTTAGTTTTAAGTTATTAGTTCTAAGTTATTAGTAGCTGACGCAATTAATTATTAATTTTTAATTCTTAATTTCTTTTAGTTCTCCGACTGCGCAGCAGTCCTTTTTCTTTTTGTTCTTTTAGTTCTGATTGAGCCCTTGACTGCGCAGCAGTCGTATTCTTGAGATTCGTGTTCAATTAAAACCGCGTCAGCCAATTTTTAATTCTTAATTTTTAATTGTTAATTCTTCTCTGAGTTCCTCGCGGTCGTCGAAGTGGTGGCGCACGCCGTTAATCTCTTGGTAGGTCTCGTGGCCTTTTCCGGCTACGAGTATTATATCGCCTTTGGCGGCCATCTTGCAGGCGGTTCGTATGGCTTGACGGCGGTCGGTAATGCGCAGCATGTTGGCTTTCATCTCCTCGGTGAGACCCTTCTCCATGTCGTCGAGGATTGCCTCGGGGTCTTCGGTGCGGGGGTTGTCGGAGGTGAGTATCAGCATGTCGGCCCCGCGTGCGCCTATCTGTGCCATCTCGGGCCGCTTCGTCTTGTCACGGTCGCCGCCACAGCCAACGACTAATATCAGCTTGCCTTGGCGCTGCACGCCGTTGATGGTGCCGAGGACGTTCTGCAGGGCGTCGGGAGTGTGGGCATAGTCGACCACGGCGGTGATGCCCTGGCCGGTTATATATTCAAACCGCCCGTCTACGGGTTTCAGCCCGCTCAGCAGGCGCAGCGCCTCGTCTTTGTCGATGCCGCACAGCACTGCTGCACCGTATATGGCTGTGAGGTTGTAGGCGTTGAAGCGTCCCACCAGGCGGCACCACACCTCACTGCCGTTCAGCTCGAGCAGTGTGCCGTCGAAGCTGCTCTCCACCATGCGGCACCTGAAGTCGGCCACGGTTTCCAACGCGTATGTGTGCACGGCGGCTTTGGTGTTCTGCACCATCACCATGCCGTTGCGGTCGTCGCGGTTGGTGAGGGCCCATGCGTCACGCGGCAGAGCGTCGAAGAAGCCCTTCTTGGCGGCTATGTAGGCTGCCATGGTTTTGTGGTAGTCCAGATGGTCGTGGGTTATGTTGCTGAATATGCCTCCGGCAAACGTCAGGCCTGCTATGCGCTGCTGCACCACGGCGTGCGAGCTCACCTCCATGAAGCACCACTCGCATCCCGCCTCCACCATCTCGGCCAGCAGGGCGTTGAGCTCCATGGCGTCGGGCGTGGTGTGACATGTCGGCATCTCCTTGCCGTCGATTTTGTTAACTATGGTCGATATCAGTCCCGCCTTGCAGCCGTGGGCGCGCATAAGGTCGTACAGCAGCGTGGCCGTCGTGGTCTTGCCGTTGGTGCCGGTAACGCCTAGGAGTTTCAGGCTCCTGGAGGGATGGTTGTACCAGTTGTCGGCCATGATGCCCAAGGCTTTGCTGCTGTCGTCCACCTGTATGTACACCACCCCGTCGCGACGCTCTTCGGGCAGCTCCTCGCACACAACGGCGGCGGCACCCTGCTCCACAGCCTTGGCTATGTACTGGTGACCGTCCACATGCACGCCTCTCTGCGCCACGAAGAGGCACCCCTTGCCGACCTTACGCGAGTCGAACTCTATGGAGGTAATCTCAATCGCCGGTCTCGGCGCGTCAGTGGTCAGCGTTATATTGGTCAGTATATCGTCTAACAGTTTCATTTCCTGTTCTCGAGTTTTAGTTTCACTTCTGTGCCGCGCTGTGCCGCCGTTCCTGCGGCAGGGGTCTGAGCCGTCACGCGGCCGTAGCCTGCGGGTATACCCTTGTACCCTGCGCTGTGCAACAGCACCAAGGCTTCACGCGCCGTCATCCCCGTGCAGTCGGGTACTGCGGTAGGTTTAATGTGGATAGGTTGATATGTGGATACGTCAGTCTGAACACCGGTCACCCATCTTGCGTTGCTGTCGGTAGTCAGGTATCTCAGGCCCATCAGGTCGTAGGCTCTCATCAGCTTTTCCTGCCGTGCCGTCGCCGTCTTGGGCATCTGCGGACGGCCATGGTCGGAGGTGTCGTACAGTGCTGCGGGTATTGTCATCACCTTGCCGTCGGGATGGGTAGCCATCACACAGTCGGCCACCTCTTTCACCACAGGCGCAAACTGCCGTCCGTGCATGCCCCACACGCCCATCACCGTCACCACGCATGCATATTTCGGACTCTTGGCAGGAAACAGTCCTGCAAAGGTGGCGTTGAAGTAGCGCGAGTCAATGTCGATGTACGATGTGCCGGTCTTGCCCGCAATGCCGTAGGGCGTGCCTTTTATGTTGTTGCCCGTTCCCTGCTCCACCACGTTGGCAAGCATGTCCATCATTATCTTGGCGGTGCGGGGACTGCAGATGCTGTCGCGCAGCACTTCGGGCTCTATCGTCTTGCGACCTTTGCGGGTTATTATCTCTTGGCAGAACTGGGGCTTCATCATGCGGCCGCCATTGCCCAGGGCGGCGTAGAAGGTTGCTATATGCAGCGGCGTGCAGCTCACGGCGTAGCCGTAGTTGATGTGCAGGAAGTCCACTTCGTACTTCACCGGAACCATTGTGGCTGCCACATTCGGCGCCTTCAGCCCTACGTTAAGTTTCTCGAAGGGGAAACGCTTCTTGAACTCGCCCACGTAGTACTGCTGCCTGTCGCCGTAGTGCTGCCACACCTTCGAGCACAATCCCACGTTCGACGACTTGGCCATGGCGGTCATCACGCTCACGCTGTCGGCGGGGTCGTCGTCGGTTATCAAGGTGTTGTGTATCCTGCGCGTGCCTATGGGTACGCGGTCGGCGGTATCCATGGCTTTGCCCAGGTCGTCAATCATGGTGGTGTAAGCCACGGTCTTGAACACCTAGCCGGGCTGGTACAGGTCGCAGCAGGCCACGTTGCCGTCGCGCTTCTCGCGGTACAGGCGGCGCAGGGTGTCCCATTTCAGGCTCACGCAGGCCAGCACCCTGCCTGTCTCCACCTCCATCACTACGACGGCACCTTTCGACTTCGGGTCGCCGTTGCAGTATTTGTCCATATATTTGCGCAGGCTCTGTTCAGCCACGTCCTGCACCCTCGAGTCGATGGTGGTCACTATGCTCTCGCCCTCTATTACGGCCTGACGCACAGTTATATTGCTGCTGTCCGATTTGTCTATATCCTTCACCTCACGGCGGTTGGCGCCGGTCTCCACCGGCATCCACACGCCGCGCGTCAGGCGGCGGCACAGGTACAGGCCGTCGCGGCCGCGCAGCAGCGAGTCGTTGTAGCCGTCAAGGCCGGTGTAGCTGTCGTGGTCGCCAAGGTAATAGCCCAGGCAGTTCTCGGCCAGCGTGCCGTAGGTGTGTGCACGGTGGTAGCGTATCACGCTGTTGTTGCCCTGGTCGTCGCTCACGCTCTGCACCACGCCTTTGCGCCAACCGGGTATACTGCATATCTCTTTCCAGCACGAATAGGGCATCTTCTTCACCAGTGGCACGCAACGGCCGGGCTTCTTCTTGCGCCGTTCGCTTGTTATCAGTTGTTTATACTGCTCGGCACTCTTCGCGGGGTTGGCTTTGTGCAATATGTTGCACACCTGCGCGAGGTGGGCTTTGTAGTATTTGTCCTGTATTATCGTGTCGATTACCGGGCGGCCTTTCTTGTCGTACACCATGTTGCCTGCACCGTCGGTTCTGGGGTTCCAGCCCAGGTCTATGTACAGGTCGCACACCGGCACCGTGGTGGCCAGCACCTTGCCGTCGCTCGATATTATGTCGCCTCGGTGCGCCAGTACGGTTTGCAGCATGCTCTCGCGCGACTTGGCCTTGTCGCGCCAGAAGTTGCCGTCAACAACCTGCGTCTTCACAAGGCAGCTCACGATGGCGCCTCCGCCCAATACAACAAGTATCAGGTAGAACCATTTTATGTGCGACATGCGTGTCTTGTCCTCTTTCATCGCAGATTGTTATTTATTACTCTTTCCCAGTATATAAGGCGGAGCCACCTGCATAGGTTGGCCCAGCGTGTCCATCTCTTCCAGTATCTTCGATATCTTAACCGATTGCTGGCTCTCTTTCTGTATGTCGGTCTGTCTCTCTTTCAGCATGTTGATGCGCTCGGTGGCGGCTTTGCGCTCTTTGCTCAGCTGCTCTACGTAGTAGCGGTGCCACACCAGCAGCAGGCACAGTATGGCGATAAAGATTATGCATGGCAGCCAGTTCATCAGCGTCTTCGAGGTTATGGGCTGGCCGTGGTTCACCAAGCCGCGTATGCGCTGCCCGAGGGTGCGACGGCCCTCGCCGTTGTCGTCGCCCATGTCGGCCCCGAACTTGGTGGCATGGGCCAACGCCTCCAGCTCCTCGCGGATCGCCCTGCGCTCAGCCTCGGTGGCGCGGGGCTTGCCGCCGCCCTGCTCCTCGGTCGGATTGCCTTTAGTCGAAACGTCCTTGGTCGCCATGCTTTTTAATTAATAATTAACAATTAATAATTAACAATTTATAATTAATGTTTGCGTCAGCCACTTAAAACTTAGAACTTATAACTTAAAACTATAATCGCGTCAGCCACTTAAAACTTAAAACTAAAAACTTAAAACTTATAACTTAAAACTATAATCGCGTCAGCCACTTAAAACTTAGAACTTATAACTTAAA
>JAGCUZ010000059.1 GCA_017962615.1 Bacteroidales bacterium
AAAACCTAAAATGAGTGTATTATCCTGTATTATTGGTGTCATTTTAATAGTATTAATAGCAGCCAAAGCCTTTGATTGGTATTAGTAACTATTAATCAGTAATATACGGGTAATTGAGCCTAATTTTTGTCCATTACGTCGTTCTTGCTGATTAGTCTGCTTGCCCGCGACCTTCCCAAGACGTTGGCGGCACTTTGCTAATGCCTTTACATATACAGTATCTTGATTTCCACCCTGCGGTTCAGCGAACGTCCCTCATCGGTGTCGTTGGGCGCAATGGGCTTGCTTTTGCCATAGCCTTTATATTGCAGGCGGCGCGGTTCTATACCCTTGCTGATAAGATAATTAACCACGTTGCGGGCACGATTCTCGGAGAGTTTCTTGTTGTATTCAACAGAACCCTTGCCGTCGGTATGTCCACCCACCTCTATGCGCATCTTGGGGTAGGTGTTGAGCAAGTTCAGCAGATTGCGCAACTCCACGTATGACTGCTGCAGCAGTGTGGTACGGTCAAAGTCAAAGAAAATATTCCGCAATATGAACGTGCTTCCGACCTCATACTCAGCGTAGTTATCCTCATCCACAAACTCATCATCCAGATAATCCTCCTCGGAACAGTCGAGGCACACAAGTTCTACATCATCGATATAATAGTAAGCTCCTGGCAATAGGTATGTAAGTGAGTCTATGTCGGTTAGGTTGGACTGTTCCACGGGCAGGAAGTTGCCTATGGTGAGGAATAATTCTCCTCCCGCGGCTTTAAACGTGCCGGATATCAGTTGCCACTTCTTGGTGTCGGCCAGCACATTATCATAGTCGTTGACAACCTGCGGCTCGTAGTACGTGGCTATGGTCTGCACTATCTTGGGCGTAAGTTGGCGGTATTCTTTGTGCATGAGCACCCCCCATGTGGTGTCGCGCAGCATCTCATTGGTAAATAGCGCCCCAAGTGTCGCTACAGCTCCCGAAGAGTATTCCGAAAGGCTCACGTAGTACTGTATCCTGTATGTGCGACCCTTCAGCAAAGGTCGAATAAGCTGGGTTTGAAGATATTCGCGATAGTGCGTCTTCGAGCAGTATATGCCGCAATAGCCACTTCCTGAATGAGGTGACTGCTCGCCTAACTTGTTCTTTGGCACACCGCACTCGCGCGTACCGCAGACATTATAGTAATCGGCCGAGCCTCTGGTTGGCTGGAACCAGGCATCGACGATGGTCAACACACCGTAGGCATCCACTATGCGTGGACATTGAACATATTCCTCAAACGACGGATTATAGACCAAGTTGCTATGCTCGTCGACCTGCGCCCGCAAGCCTGCGGGAACTGGCAACATCAGCAGTATGAACCACAACCTCTTCATCACTGGTGTTATGACAATGTCTTTTGCATTGATTTCCAGAGCAGGTCGGCGGTCTTGTCCCAGCTGAACAGTTCGCGCCTTGCGCGTCCACGCTCTATCAAGTCCTGACACACTGCCGGTTGGGTGGCCAACGTGCAGAGTGCCTGCGTTATCTGTTCCACCGATGCTGGGTCGACAAGCCACGCCGCATCCCCCGCCACTTCGGGCATGGAGGTCACGTTTGATGTTATCACCGGCGTGTCGGCATGGAACGATTCCATAATAGGTATCCCAAAACCCTCGAACTTCGACACATACGCAAGGGCTGTCGCCGCCGATAGCAGCCGCAGCAGCTCCTGAGCACCGACATGCTCGACAAAAACCACGTCGCTAGCATGCTGCATGGAGTTATATGCCTCACGCAGTTCGTCTTGCCACCACACGCGCCTGCCCACAACGACCAACTTATAAGGCATATTCTCCTTCTTCTTGAAGCTGTCGAAAGCCAATAACAGGTTTGCGAGGTTCTTCCTTTTTAATATTGTACTTATAAAGATAAAATAAGGGACACCTCCTGTGTATTGTTCCCTGGTCCGCGCGTCCGCCTCCTCGCCCAACGGCCTGTAGATGTCGTGCGCACCGTCATATACCACGTCGATTTTATCTTCTGGTATGCTATATGTGGCGCAGATATCGTTCTTTGAGAACTGCGACACCGTGGCAACGCGCGTCGCCCTCTTGGCAAACTGCGGGAAGTAATGTTTCATGTATATCTGGTGCGACAGCCGCAAGTTTCCGTCTGAATGCTCGAAGTTCAGGTCATGGATTACCGTCAGCGTCGGCACCTTCAAGTGCAGAGGCATCCATCCGTCGGGCGACACAAACAAGTCGCACTTGTATTTGCGCACAGCGTATGGCACACTCCACTCAAAAAACAGGTACCATAGTAGCGGATGCCTTGCCTGTGGAAACAGCACCACGGGCTTTACATTGTCGGCAAACAAGAACTCGGAGCTGGGCTTGCGGTCGAACAGGAAGATAAATTCGTGCTCAGGGTGCGCCTGCACAATACGGCGCAGCGTCTCGTAGGTAAACCACCCGATGCCGTCCAGATGTCCGCTGAGCAGGAGCCTTGTGTTAACAGCTATGCGCATATAACCGTTCTGTCATCCGTTGTTAACAATATAGTCTTCAATTACTTTAGGAAAGTACTGCTGCTCCAACACATGGATTTTCTGTGCGAGGGTGTCGGGCGTGTCCTCCCCAGTAACGGTGCACTTGGCCTGGTACAGGGTTGTGCCCTGGTCGTAGTTGCCGTCTATCACATGGATGGTTATGCCGCTCTCTTTCTCGCGGGCGGCAATCACCGCTTCGTGCACATGTTCCCCATACATGCCGCGGCCACCGTATTTCGGCAGCAGTGCAGGATGTATATTGATAATCCTGTTGGGGAAGCTGTCAAGCAGGTTTTGAGGCACGAGCAAAAGGAAACCCGCCAATATAACGTAGTCGATATGCTTGGTTAACAAGAAGTCGCGCACTTCGCCCGATTCAAACGCCGTGCGCTTGAAGTAATGGGCTGGCACCCCAAGATTACGCGCACGCTGAGCCACGTATGCATCCTTTTTGTTGTAGATTATTAGCTCTACATGGATGTCGCCGTTGTTGGCAAAATATTCTGTGATGCGTTGTGCATTCGTTCCGTTGCCCGAGGCAAATATGGCTAATCTCTTCATTGATTTATTTATTTTATAGTGTAAATATTATTTAACGTCAGTATTTTCAAACTATTATGCCGACTCTGCATTATTTTTATGTCAGATATATTTATCTGTATGATTTACAGTAATATATTACAATCTGCGTGATATGTCGATAAGAGAACCACCCAAAAAGCCGTCCAAGCCTGCAAAGTGTATCACGTTTTTCTGCCAAAACAGAATTTAACAAGCGTTTTGATGAAATTTTTCGCAACATACATTGCACAGAATACCATATAGTTAAATATTTTAACAACAATATCCATGTGTTAAAATATTTTTTGTATGGTTTTTTTTTCGTTACTTTGCAAAATGTTTAACTCTTAAAAAATAAAAAATGTCTGAAGAAATTGCATCGAAAGTAAGAGCCATCATCGTAGACAAACTTGGTGTTGATGAAAAAGACGTCACCCCCGAGGCTAGTTTCGCAAATGACCTCGGAGCTGATTCGTTGGACACCGTCGAGTTGATCATGGAACTCGAAAAGGAATTTGATATTCAGATTCCGGATGAGGCCGCTGAAAGCATTGCCACTGTGGGTGATGCCATTAACTTCATCGAGTCTCACAAGCAGTAATTGCGTCCGTTGTGACGCAGTTGCTGATGTGTAGCAACACACAGCATTAGATGGAATTAAAAAGAGTAGTCGTCACAGGGTTGGGTGCTCTTACTCCCGTGGGGAATAATGTAGCCGAACTTTGGCACTCTTTACTGACAGGAGTAAGTGGCACTCACCTGATTACTCATTTTGATCCCGAGCGGTTCAAATGCAAGATAGCCTGCGAGGTTAAGAACTTCGACCCTCAGTGCTATTTTGACCGCAAAGAGTTAAAAAAGCTTGATTTCTTTTCCCAATACGGGATAATCGCCGCCGAAGAGGCCATCGCCGACTCGGGCATCGATGCCGACGCGAGCGACAAGGACCGGATTGGCATCATCTGGGGCTCTGGTGTAGGTGGCGTTAACACCTTCGAGAGCGAGTGTGCCAATTATTATCTCGACGCCAACCAGCCTCGTTTCAGCCCGTTCTTCGTCCCGAAGATGATTATCGACATCTGTGCCGGTCATCTGTCTATCAAACACGGCTTTTGCGGTCCCAACTACGCTGCCGTGGCTGCCTGTGCGTCCTCTGCCGCAGCCATCAGCGACGCCTTCAACCTTATACGTCTCGGCAAGGCCGTGGCTATAGTGGCTGGAGGTTCCGAGGCCGCCGTCACGCCCTGCGGCATCGGCGGATTCTCGTCGATGATGGCACTATCCACGCGCAACGACGACCCGCAGACGGCTTCCCGTCCTTTCGACCGTGGCCGCGACGGCTTTGTGCTTGGCGAAGGCGCCGCAACCATCATCATGGAGGAGCTGGAGCACGCCAAGGCTCGCGGGGCAAAGATATACGCCGAAATTACGGGCACAGGACTCTCAGCCGATGCGCACCACATCACCTCTTCGCATCCCGACGGCAGAGGTGCCAGAATGGCCATGCAGCAGGCTGTCGAGGAGTCCGGCATGAGCCTCACCGATGTCGACCACATCAATACTCACGGCACCTCAACCCCCATCGGTGATGTGTCTGAGCCCAAGGCTGTTGCCGACCTGTTCGGCGAGCACGCCTACAATATTGCGCTCAACTCCACCAAGTCGATGACGGGCCATCTGCTCGGCGCAGCGGCAGCATTGGAATCTATTGCCACCATTCTCGCCATACACAACAATACGATTCCCCCAACCATCAATCACTTCGAATACGACCCCGACATTGTCCCTCTGGACTTTACGTTCAACAAACCGGCACAGCGGCAGGTCGACTTTGCACTAAGCAATGCTTTCGGTTTTGGCGGCCATAATGTCAGCATTGCCTTCAGAAGGTACAACGGATAATGGCTCTGTTCATGTGGCCGTTCAAGAAAAACAAGGAATACGAAGAGCTCTACAAGTTCTTCCGTAACATCTTGGGTTTCACCCCTCGCCATATAGAATTATATCACATGGCCCTGCTGCACAAGTCCATGTCGTCGACGGTGCAGGGCCATCGCGTCAACAACGAGCGCCTTGAATATCTTGGCGATGCGGTGCTCAGCTCCATCGTGGCCGAATACCTCTACAGGAAATACCCCTACCAAGGCGAGGGCTTCCTCACCGAGCTGAGAGCCAAGCTGGTAAGCCGTGCTAACCTGAACAAGTTGGCGCAGACGATAGGACTGACACAGCTGGTCGAGTACAACAAATCGTCGCAGGGTGTGTTCAAGTACATCGGTGGCGACACCTTCGAGGCCATGGTGGGCGCCATGTATCTGGAAAAGGGCTACTTGTTCACACGCAAAGTAATGGTTGACAGGATACTGTCGCTGTATGTCAATGTGGATGCCATGGCCAACACCGACTGGAACTTCAAGAGCAAGCTGCTCGACTGGGGACAGAAAAAGAAGGCCAAGGTGACGTTCCAGGTGCTGCGCGAGTTCTACCCCGGCCGCGACCACAGCCGCAAGCAGTACGAGGTTTGCGTGCTCATCAATGGCGAACGCCAGGAAACCGCCATCGGCTACTCGGTGAAGTCGGCCGAACAGGAGGCCGCCGAAAAGACCTATAAGAGATTGAAATCACCACAACCCACAAAATAGTTAAAACCAACGTTATGAAAAGATTAATGGCCATTGCCGCCATCTCCGTGCTCTTTCTTGCCTCGTGCAACAAGATACCCAACCAGAGCATCTATTTCGAGCTCGATTCCACAGCGTTAAGCAAAGCCGTCAAGGCCGACAGCACCTTCGCCGGGTTCTATGCCGGCGTGCGCGATATGGTTGATTACTACGGCCCTAACGCTGAGTACGAGAAGATTACCTACCGCCAGCTCTACTCTTTTGTCAAGTCGCTCGACGAGGACGCTCTTACCGAGCTCACCAACAAGTGGGGCGACGAGTGGGCGGCTATGTCGCAATCCACTGTACACCAGGCTGATTCCATATTTGCCGTGTGGACGGCGTATGCGTCCGACCACCCCGAGATAGATTTGCAGAAAGAGCTCGACAAGGACAGCACGGTAATACCTAAAGAGGTTATTGTCTGTCTGTTGTACAAAGACGACGAGCGCTTGGGCACGCTGCTGCGCGACGCTTTCATTATATCCAATATCGACAGTAATTATACGCCCAAGAACGATTACGTCGACAAAAAGTTCATCGACTACAACTTCGCAAAAGATTCCGCCTGTTCTTCGTTCATCTTCAGCGGATTGATGTAGCGCACGGCGTCAGGTCGATATACACGGGCAGGTGGTCGCTGAAACCGCCGCGATAGCGTGGACCCCAATAGGTTCTGAACGGGACGACACCCATGTGCCCTTTGTCCTCGCACAGCAGGAACGGACGGCTGAAGGCCTTAGCACAGCCATCCACGCACAGGCGCGGTAACTGCTTGGCGTTGTATAGGTTCGACGATATTATTATTTGGTCTATAAACGACCAGTATCCTTGGTACTTGTAGGAACCGAGGCCTTCGGGATTGTGCGTCATCAGGTTTATAAACCCCTCCCCTGCCGACAGTCCCTTGCGTATCGTTGCATCGTTGGGGTCGGCGTTGAAGTCGCCCATGGCCACTATCCCGGCACATGGGTGCCGCATCCTCAGCGAATCCATGATATAACTGATTCTATGCATTATACGCGCTCTGTGCTTGTCGGCCTCCACCCCGCCCCGCTTCGACGGCAGGTGGAGCACCAGCAGTATCAGCGTGTCGCCGTCGATGGTCTTGCCCTGCACAAGCAGCAGGTCGCGCGTGTAGAAATCTGCACTGCTGTCCGACATGCTTACTGCCGTTGAGCCAGTCACCTCGAAACGGTCGCTCCTGTACAGCAAAGCGTTGTCTATGCCGCGTCGGTCTGGCGATTCGTAATGCACATACTTATAGCGCATTCTGCGCAGCGGCGTGTTGAGGCAGAGCTCACGCAGCACATAGTCGTTCTCCACCTCGGCCATGCCTACAACCGTCGGGAATTCCATGGCTGCCAGGGTCTTGTATATATGTGCACGCTTCTCCTCGAAGCGTTTCCTCGTCCAATGCTTCTCCCCTTGCGGACAGAACTCGCCATCCTCGTGCAGCGTGTCGCGTTCGGTGTCGAAGAAGTTCTCCACATTCCAAAACGCCACCCTCACCTGCTGGTTGTCAGCACCGTGGCCCTGTTGGGCGTATGCCCGGCAGCAGCATGCAGCCAGTGCGATGACGAGTATCAGTGTGTGCAATATGCTTTTCATAGCTTCCAATATATTTGCATGTGTATTGCCCTTTTATGCGGAGCGTCAATCTTGTCGTGCCCCGAGCTTACGGTCTCCCTGTCCAGATATTCAGTCCCTGAATAGCGGATTCCCAGCGATATATGTTTCGCCGATTCGTATCTCAGCATCAGGTAGGTGCGCACACCGCGCCCGTACAGCATGTTCGACCCCGACTCGTAGAGCAGCGAGCTCTCGTAGGCGTATATCCTCGCGTCGTAGCCTCCAACGTCGAAGTAGGTGCACCGCAGCCACAGGCTCCACGGCCTGTAGGGTATCTTCCACAAAGCCTCCTGGTATGCCATCCAGCCCCATTGGTCGTCGTTGACGGTGCAACCGAGATACACCCCTTGCAGCTTGGTAGTCAGCGTCCAACCGCCTCCGGGTGTCAACGCGCACATCACCCATGCCTGATGGCGGCTCAGCTCTTCCATCACGCTGCCGTCTGTCACCGCGTTACGGTCGAAGTTCTTGTAGCGGTAGCCTGCGCCCGCCCTCCCGTAGCGCCGCAGGTCGTGCCGCACCTCCACACGGTATTCCGAGCCGTTCGAAGGGCTGTACACGCGGTATTTCAGGTCGGGAAACCAGAACCAGTCGCCCGTCGCCGTCAGCGTGGTGCCGAAAGGCAGCGCGCTGTACCAGTTGAAGCGTATGCCGCGTTCGTTCTGTGTGCCGCTGTTCTGGCCGCTTCCCGAGGCAAACAGGTTGTGGTAGCACTCCGAGTAGTGGCGGCCGCTCAGGCTCGCCCTGTGGCGGTGGTTTATAGCCGTCTGCACTCCCGCCGTGAGCGCCAGCCCCGTGTCCGATGCGGCGGCTTCGCCATACACGCACGTGTTGCGGAACAGGTACCGCGCATCGACACCTATGTTGCTGTTCTCCTTGCCGCGGAACGCATGGCTGTTGTAGCGCCGCACCTGCGGGAATATGGCGGTGTCGTATTTCACATGGTGGCCGGTCAGACCCACGCTCAGCCCGTTGTTGCTGTAGCCAATATGGAAGCCGGCAAAGCGCTCCCTCAGCGTGTCCTTCTTGCTCAGCTCCAGCGCACTGCGGTGGTAGCCCGATTCATACAGCGTTATGGAGTTCTTGCCAATCGTGGCGTCGCGTTCCACGTCAGAGTAGAACAGGGTCAGCTCCGTGTGCCTTGTCAGTGCCACGGTGCCCGCAACACCTTGAAAGTAACCTGCTTCGCTGAAGGCGCTGGCAGTCTTGATGCCCTGTCCCCTGCGGCAGGCGTCCATGGGGTCGGTGTTGTATGGGGCAAAGCCCGTCCACAGCGTCAGTCCCTGCCCGAACTGTAGCTGATACCGCCCCGCCGCCAGGCATTTCATCCGGCCGAAGTCTCTTAGAAACAGGTGTATGCCATACATGTCGAACCCTCTTCGCTGCGTGCCTCTGAACAGCTCCTCGCCGGCGTCCTTCTCGCCCGAGAACGAGAAGTCTATGCGGTCGCGGTAATGGTATTGATAGCGGTAGTACAGTCTCCACGGCGAACCGAGGTAGGTGCTATCGCGGTACCCCGTCGCCGTCTCCAGCGTCCTGCCGCCGCCAGCGCGCAGGCTGTGCGACCCTCGCCGCAGCATCTCCCCGAGGGTCTCATTGCGGCTGCCGCCGATGGCTCCCGCCTCTATAAACGGCTGTATCCGTGCTATGTCGACGCTGTCGAAGCCGTTAATCAGGTACAGCTCGTTCAACGACAGCAGCGCGCCGTTCTGACGTATGTAGGCCTTCAGGTTCCTCATCTGCACCTCGTTGAGCAGCAGCGCACCTCGGTTCTGAACCTCGGCTGTGTCGTTGATGTTCAGGTTGTTGTCGGCCAGCCGTTCCAGCTGCTCCAGCAGCTCGTCGGCATCCACGGCACCATCCTGCTGCTCCATGATAAGCTCCAGGTATTCTGTCAGCGACAACGGGCTCTGAGCCCCTGCCGGCAGGCTCAGCAATGCCAGCAAGGCAAAGGCCAACACGGCTTTGAGCCATGGCCGGACAACAGGTCGTTTGCGTGTATCGCTCATACTATCAGGCGCATCCGTTTTGTGCTTGCCGCACAATATTTCTACAAAGATACATCAAATATGTCGATAATCAGCGAAAATCATTCAGCGCCCCCTCGCGCGAGGCGCTGACCTGCAGCATTGTCGGGGCAAAAAGCGGCATGCACCGAGCCGTAGGCCATACCGCTGTGGTCCATGCCGTTAGGGCTGAATATGGCAGTGTCGTGTCTGTCCTCTGCAGGTACCGTTACGGCGGCGGAGCCGTTTTTTTGGCGGCATGTCGTTTTTTTTGCGTAAATTTGCAAAAAATATTTTACGCATAAAACAAACAACAATTATGGAAATCCTCTCCAATAGAATCCTTAACATGGCCGAGAGCGAGACTCTGGCCATGACAGCCAAAGCGCGCGAGCTCAAGGCGCAGGGCAGAGACGTTATCAGCCTCAGCATCGGCGAGCCCGACTTCAACACCCCCGACATCGTCAAAGAGGCCGCCAAGAAAGCCATCGACGACAACTTCACGCACTATCCCCCGGTGCCCGGCTACGCCGACCTGCGCGAGGCCATCTGCCAGAAGTTCCGCCGCGACAACGGCCTGGAGTTCAAGCCCGAGCAGATCATCGTATCAACGGGTGCCAAGCAGAGCATCTACCAGCTCGTGCAGTGCCTCATCAACCCCGGCGACGAGGTCATCATCCCCACCCCTTTCTGGGTCTCCTACAAGGAGATAGTGCGCGTTGCCGAAGGCAAATGCGTCTACGTGAAGACCAAGCTCGAGAACGACTTCAAGGTCACCCCCGAGCAGCTCGAAGCCGCTATCACGCCGCGCACCAAGCTCATCATGTTCAGCAGCCCCAGCAACCCCACCGGCATGCTCTACTCCAAGGAAGAGCTTAAAGGCATTGCCGACGTGGTGGCACGCCACGAGAACCTCTTCGTCATGGCCGACGAGATCTACGAGCACATCAACTTCGTTGGCCGTCACGAGAGCATAGCCCAGTTCCCCGAGGTTAAAGACCGCGTCATCACCGTCAACGGCGTCGCCAAAGGCTTCGCCATGACCGGCTGGCGTATAGGTTTCATCGCCGCACCCCTGGTGATAGCCAAGGCCTGCAACAAGCTGCAGGGACAGGTGACGAGCGCCACCTGCTCCATAGCTCAGAAAGCCACCGTTTGCGCCATGCTCATGGACCCCGCCACCAGCGACGACATCATCAATATGCGTGCCATCTTCAAGAAACGCAGAGACCTGGTCTACAACCTGCTGAGCGAGATTCCCGGCATCAAGGTGCATATGCCCCAGGGCGCGTTCTACTTCTTCCCCGACGTGAGCTCGTACTACGGCAAGAGCTTCAACGGCACCAAGATAGAGAACTCCACCGACATGGCCTTCTACCTGCTCAACGAGGCCAACGTGGCCACGGTCATGGGCGTTGCCTTCGGCGACGACAGCTGCATACGTCTCAGCTACGCCACCTCCGAGGAGCTCCTCGTCGAGGCCCTGCGCCGCATCAAGGAGGCCCTTGCACGCCTGCAATAGCCATCCTACTTATTTTGCATACCCCCAGAAAGGCTCTTCACCCCCCGAAAAGCCTTTTTTCATACCCCAAGAGGCTCGGTTCGAGGGCGCGTGCCCCCGGCACGCAGATAGAGGGAGTACCCACCACACCCCACACTGCGCTGCGCTTGTGCGGGGTTATTGAGGACGCGTGCATCCTGCACGCCAGATCGTGCTTCACGACTGTTGGCGCAACGATATGCCCCAGCGGGGCATGACAGAGGTTGTCAGCATAGCTGACGGCGCACCAGCCAGCCATTTCATT
>JAGCUZ010000060.1 GCA_017962615.1 Bacteroidales bacterium
GAGTCTTCTCAATATAAGCCAGGCACTTCTCTATGCGCTCGCTGGGACTCTCGTCGTCCTTCTGTCCGGCGAAACGGCGGCGTGTGCAGTGACGGCAGTACATGGAGCACATGTCGGTGATGAGGAACAGCACGCGGTCTGGATAGCGGTGCGTGAGGCCCGGAGCGGGCGAGTCCTCGTCCTCGTGCAGCGGGTCGTTAAGGTCGGCCGGGGCTATGTTGCACTCGGCGCCCTGCGGTATAGCCTGACGGCGGATGGGGTCGTACGGGTCATTGGGGTCGATGAGACTCAGGTAGTAAGGCGTTATAGCCATACGGAACTTGGCCAGGGCCTGCTTGATGCCCTCGGCCTCTTCGGCGCCGAAGCTGAAATACTTGCTCAGTTCTTCGTAGGTCTCGATGCGGTTGCGCACCTGCCATTTCCAGTCGTTCCACTCAGCATCGCTGACATTGGGAAACAATTCTTTTCTTCTATTTACTTTCATATAAAACTATTTGTTTATTTTTCAATTACATATTCATCACATGACACGCCCCACGGCATATCATTTCATAATGCAAATTTACAAATATTTTTGGAATGGATACAACTTTTTCTTGCCATATCGGGAAAAAGTTGTAATTTTGCAGCCGCAAACCGCGAGACATGGTTTGCCGAGAAAGCGCATTTTCGCCTTGTTCCGAGTTTGTGAAACTAGACACTTCACCACAATAGCAGAGGAACATGGGTAAATGGATGCTCCTGTTGGAATGTATTATGCAATTAATGATACACTCCCCAGTGGAGCGAATCATTATACCTTTGTTTTATGCTATAGGGAGTCTAGCCCTCACAAACAAAATGAGGTGTCTAATGGATGGCTCCACTTTCTTTGTTGTGTGTATTCGTCTGCGAGCCGAGACAGAGAAGTCAAACACTCGAAGATGAAAAGGCATATACTATCATTTCTCATGCTGATTGCGGTGTCCGTAACCCCAAATTTGGTTAATGCCATAGGACCAGTAACCATTGGGCAACTAACGTTTACACTTAACACCACAAATCACACAGCAACAGTAAAGGCTGCAACTGGTGAGACTATAACTGGCGTGCTTAACATACCGTCAATTGTGCATTACTATGACGAAGATTACATAGTGACCCAAATAGCCACAAGAGCATTTAGGGACCAAGCAGGTATAACGAAAGTGAACTTACCGAACACAATCAGCGTAGTCGGCACACAGGCTTTTGCTAATTGCATAGGTTTGTCAGAGTTGCCGTCGCTATGCAATATTAAAACCATTGGAGGCTATGCCTTCCGTAACGATTCCGCAATATGTGGGGAAATAGTGATACCTTCCAATGTGACAGCTATTGGCTCATATGCATTCTATGGATGCCACGGCATTACAAAAGTCTCATATAATGCCGTTAATGCCAATACATCTTCACCTGGTCGAATCTTTTATAACTGCAGGAATCTAAAAACCATAATAGTTGGGCAAGAGGTGACAAATATTCCCAATGGGATTTTTAGAGGCTGCGACAGTTTAAAGCATGTGATTTATTCGGCCACAAATGCCACAGCGGGAAGTGATGTTTTCTATGGTTGTAACTCACTAAAAACTGTCACAATAACAGCCAATGTGCAGTCAATACCTGACTACATATTCAATTATCATCCACTTGACAGTCTTTCTGTACGTGCAACAACACCACCGTCTGTAGGTGCAAACTCGTTCTATATTGGGGGATACACTAGGCTGATTGTTGCAAACAGCACAGTGATGATGGCTTACATAAGCCACCCAGTGTGGACGACATTCATTATTTCTATTGAGCCAGGACCAGCGAATATCAACTATAGTGTTAGTGTTGTGAGCGAGGACAGCACTAAGGGCAGCGCGACGGGCTCGGCAACAGTTGCTGAGGGTGGCGTTACAACGATAAGTGCCACGGCGAACAGACTCTACCACTTCACCCAATGGCTTGACGGCAACAAGGAGAACCCGCGCACGGTGACGGTGGTGAGCGACATGGCCTATACGGCTTGCTTTGCCAGCAACATCGTGGATATTACCGAAACAGTGTGTTCAAGTACAACATGGCACGATAGAACCTATTCCTCAAGCGGCGTATACTACTGGATAACTCCAGCAACAAGCTACATCGGTGATAGTGTGCAGTTGCTATACCTTAGTGTCAACCAATGTGTTGCCTTTAAATCCGACGGCAACTGGAACGACAGTACCAAGTGGAGCACGGGCGAGGTGCCGGGCAGCGGGGACGATGTGCTTGTGGTAGCGGACGCCACCATCCCCGACGGCTGCACGGCGTATGTCAACAGCATATCTATCGACGGCGGCAGCATCACAATTGCCGACGGCGGGCAACTATTAGCCACCAACTCCGTCCCAGTGACGGTGCAGAAAGAAGTGAGTGCCGCCACATGGCACGCCATTGCTGCACCGGTGAATAACAACAGCATAGCACCGCTCACATCTGGCATCTACGACCTCTTTGCCTACGACGAGGAGCACGGCACATGGCTCAACCAGAAGGAGCACGGCGACTTTGCCCTTGGCCGCGGCCTCGGCTACGTATACCGCCGCGCGGCGGCCACCACCGTCAGCTTTGAGGGCAACACCAATGTAAGCAACATCAGTGGCCTGTCGCTGTCGTGGCGCTGCGCCGACGGCGGTCTTAAAGGCTTCAACCTTGTTGGCAACCCCTATCCGCACAATATATACCTCGGCGCAGGTCTACAGACCACAGGCTGTGCCGCAGGCTACTACACCCTGCAACGCGACGGCACATGGCGCGTGGCCACCAGCGGTCCAATAGCCGTAGGACAGGCGGCGCTGCTGCAAGCCACTGGGAATGACGCCACAGTGTCCTTCATTGACGACGCCACCGCTCCTGCAGCCAAGAGCGCAACGGCAGGGCTGACCTTCACGTTGAGCGACGGGAGGCACGAGGATGTGACTATTGCCACCTTCGGCGAGGGCGCAGGCCTGCGGAAGGTAAGCCACCTCAACGCCGAGGCTCCGATGCTATATATACCGCAGGAGGATGCCGACTATGCCGTGGCCATGGTGGGCGAAGACGTTGAGGAGTTTCCCCTGCACATGAGGACTGTAGCTCGAGGACAGTACACGCTCAACGTTGCTGGCGTTGTCCCTGGGATGCAGATTATAGACATGCAGACGGGCCGGACCATTGCCATGCCCTACAGCTTTGAGGGCAGTGGTACGGCTCGCTTCCTGGTGCGGATGCGCCCCTATGACGGCGACAGACCATTTGCCTTCCAGAACGGAGGCAACGTTGTCGTTGCGGGCGAAGGCACACTGCAGGCCTACGACATCATGGGACGCCTGCTGTTCAGCAGCGAGGTGAACAACCAGTTGTCGATACCCAGTTCCAAGTTCCCCGCCACAGGGGTATACCTCCTGCGCCTCGGCGGCAAGAGCCAGAAGATAGTCATAAAGTAATTGAAAACAACAATCACGATGAAGACATACAGATATTTAGGGATAATGCTTGTGGCGGCCTTGGCCGTGGGCTGTTCGAAGGATAAGGCCGACCGCATCAGCATCTTTGCCGAAAGCATGAACGGCAGCGACAGCAAGGTGTGGATGGATCCCTCCAACGTGAACACCGCCACATGGGTGGAGGGTGAGGCCATCGACCTCAACGGCAACCCTTACACCATAGTTGACGATGTTGACAGGGGCTTCTGCCTCGACATCGAGCCGCAGGACAGGGCCATGTACGCCATCTATCCTGCCACAACCTCTACAGGCGGCAACGACATCACTGTGGAGAACAACAACGGCACGGGCAGCAGGGTTACGCTGAGGAGCCTTGCGGTCAACTTCCTGTCCACAAGTGGGCACACCGTGTGCTTCCCCATGGAGTCGCAGGCGATGGCACGCTCCTCGGCGCTGTACTTCAACCACCTGACGGGAAACCTGAGGGTTACGCTTGCCGATACCTCGGCCATGCCCGTCACCCTCGGAGCTGTGAAGATAGTGCTGCGCAGCACCAGCGACGTGGCGCCCATCAGCCACAACGGCGTCACGGTGAGCTGGGCGGTGCAGGGACCGACGATGCCCGGCGGCGAGGTGGGCGAGATTAGCGGCGACCAGGACGTGAAATATTCAAGCGAGATGTACTTCGTGCTGAAGACAGACGGCAACGCCAACGCCACCGTGGCGGCGCGCGGCAGCAAGAGCTTCTGTGTGCCTGTGACGGTGCCGTCGCTGAGGTACATCACCGTGACGGGCTACAACCCCGACGGCTCGCAGCGCTTTACCATCAGCAAAGACCTTGGAACGTCGATAGCCATTACACGCAACCGTATTCGTACACTCCCAACAATCAACATCAAATAAGCCATGAACAAGAGACAATATATAGCACCGACATTGACAGTAGTCACATTTGCAGTGGAACATGGATTTGCCTACAGTGGCATAGGCTTGGCCCAGCCAAACCCAAATGCACCGGAGGATTATAACGACCAGGCTCAGGAGAACTGGGAGGACGGCGGCAATCTCTTCGGCGACTGGTAGAGACGCGAGCCGTCGACTACGCCAAACGTCGCAACAAAAGTGCGAGCAATTTATCAAAAATCTATATAAAACAACACATTTTTGATGATTTGCTGGCACTTTTTTCCCTAACAACACCAGTTTCCGGACTCTATCCAGAAAGCAATAATCACCTTACCACAGTCATAATCCCGTACTTGCGGCAAGGTAGGGTCGGGTGACCGACTGGTCGCAGCGCAGCATCGCTGTGGGCTCGCCGCAGAACAGCAACCGCCCGCCGTCGTCGCCTCCTCCGGGGCCGAGTTCTATCAGGTAGTCGGCCTCCTTCATCACCTCCAGGCTGTGCTCTATCAGTATCAGCGTGTTACCCGCGTCGGTCATCTCGTTGAAGAGTTTCAGCAACCGCTCCACGTCGTTGAGGTGCAGGCCGTCGGTAGGCTCGTCGATAACGAACACCTCGCCTTTGCTGTGCAGCTGGTCGGCCAGCTTCACGCGCTGCAGCTCGCCGCCGCTCAACGTGCTCATCGACTGGTTCAGATGCAGATAGCCCAGTCCCACGCGGTCGAGGGCTTCCAGTCGCGGCAGGAAAGGCTGGTCGGCGTAGAAGCGCAGAGCCTCCTCAACCGTCAGGTCGAGGGCTTCCGAGATGTTGAGCCCTCGGTAGCGGTGCGACAGTGCATCCTCGTTGTAGCGGCTACCGTGGCACGCCTCACACACCGTCTCTATCGACTCCATGAAAGCCATATCGCTCACTATGATACCTTTGCCCTTACAGGCGGGACATGCTCCGGTGCTGTTGAACGAGAAGAGGTTGACCCTTTGGTGCGATGCCTTGGCGAAGAGCTGCCGCACCCTGTCGGCAATGCCGAGGTAGGTGGCAGGCGTCGAGCGCAGGTTGATGCCTATATTCTTCTGTCCTATAAAGATAACCTGACGGTCGCACTGCTTCATAAACTCCTCCATCAGCGAGCTCTTGCCCGAGCCCGCCACTCCGGCCACCACGGTCATCACCCCCATCGGTATCTCCACGTCCACCGCCTTGAGGTTGTGCAGCGTGGCCTGCTTAAGGCTGAACCAGCCCTGCGGCTCGCGGCAGCGGCTCTTCACCGTCGAGCGGTGCCTGAGCATACGTCCCGTAACGGTGTCGGACTTCAGCAGGTCGGCATACGACCCTTCGAACATTATCTCGCCGCCGTGGCTGCCTGCCATGGGGCCGAGGTCCACCACGTGGTCGGCCATGGCTATTATCTCGCGGTGGTGCTCAACCACAAGCACCGTGTTGCCTGCGTCGCGCAGGTGCTGCAGCGACCGCTTCAGGCGGTGTATGTCCTGCGGATGCAGTCCCACGCTGGGCTCGTCGAGCACATAGGCCATATCGGTGAGGGCCGAGTTGATGTATTTTGCTATCTTTATGCGCTGTGCCTCGCCGCCGCTCAGCGTGCCGGTGCCGCGGCTCAGCGTAAGGTAGCCCACGCCTATGTCGACCAACGCGGCAAGGCGCCGTTGCAGTTCCTTCTTGATATCGACGCCCAGCGGCGCCTCGATACCTTGCACCCATTTCAGCGCATCGGATATCGACAGCGACACCACGTCGGCCAGGTTCTTGCCCTCGATGCGGCAGCTGCGCACCCGCTCATTGAGGCGTGTGCCATGGCATTCGGGACACACCGTGATGCACAGCATCGGGTCGAGCACCTTCTGCTGTCGCTTGCCCTCCTTGGTGGTGATGATGCTGCGGTACATGCGGGGATAGAGACCTTCAAACTTGGCCGACTTGGGCCAGTTCGACGGCGGGTTCTTCAGCCGTACCTGCGGCGAGTAGAGGAACATGTCGAGTTCCTCCTTGCTGTAGTCCTTTATCTTCTTGTCGAGGTCGAACAGTCCGCTGTAGGCGTACCGCTTCCACCGCCACGCGCCCGTGGTGAAGGTAGGGAAATGTATAACATCCTCGTCGTTAAGGCATTTGTCGAAATCGACAAGCTTGTGTATATCGAGGTCGGTCACCACCCCCAAGCCCGTACAGCGCGGACAGCTGCCCGACGGATGGTTGAACGAGAAGGTGTCGCTGTAGCCCACGAAAGGCTGACCCACCCTTGAGAACAGAAGCCGCAACAGGGCGTACACGTCGGTGTAGGTAGCCACCGTGGAACGGTTGTTCGACGCAGGCTTCTTCTGGTCTATCACTATGGTTACAGGCATGTTGCCTATATGCTCCACATTAGGACGTCCGTAATGCGGCAGGTATTGTTGCACGAAGCTGGGGAATGTCTCGTTGAGTTCTCTGCGGCTCTCGGCGGCTATGGTGTCGAGACACAGCGACGACTTGCCCGACCCCGACACACCGGTAAATACCGTAATCTTCCCCTTCGGAATCCTCAGCGACACATTCTTGAGATTGTTCTCCGAGGCTCCTTCAATGACGATAAATCCTTGTCCTGCCATTACTCCTTGCGGTCGCGGCCCAGGCGCGATGCCAGCCACCAGCGGTTAAGCCGCGCTATGTTCTGACGCTTTATCTGTTTGGGGCACTCTGCCTCGCAGGCGTAGGTGTTGGTGCAGCCGCCAAAGCCAAGCTCGTCCATCTTCACCACCATGTTCCTCACCCTGTCCAGAGCCTCCAGCCGCCCCTGCGGCAGCATATTGAGGTGGCTTACCTTGGCACCCACGAAGAGCATGGCGCTGGCGTTCTTGCACGCCGCCACACAGGCCCCGCAGCCTATGCACTCAGCCGCATCCATGGCCTTGTCGGCTATGTGCTTGGCCACCGGCACACTGTTGGCCTCGGCCACTCCGCCCACCGTGGTGCTTATGTAGCCGCCTGCCTGTATGATTTTGTCGAACGCCGAGCGGTCGACCACCAAGTCCTTTATCACGGGGAATGCCTTGGCGCGCCAGGGCTCCACCCATATCTCGTCGCCGTCGTGGAAGCGGCGCATATGCAGCTGGCAGGTGGTCACTCCGTCGTCATTGCCGTGCGGACGTCCGTTGATATACAGGCCGCACATGCCGCAGATACCCTCGCGGCAGTCGTTGTCGAAGCACACCGGATGCGCCACGGCGTCGTTCACCAGTTGCTCGTTCAGTATGTCGAGCATCTCAAGGAAGGAGCAGTCGGACGACACGTTGTCAACCATATAGGTCTCGAAACGGCCCTCGGCCTTGGCGCTCTCCTGCCTCCAGATATGTAGTGTGAATTTCATGTTGGATAAAGTCAAAACAGTTTCTTATTTGTAATTGCGACGGGCAATGGATATATGCTCGAAGTTGAGGGCCTCCTTGTGCATTGCCTCGGCGTTGCCGTGTCCCTCGTATTCCCACGCGGCAACAAACATGAAGTTGTCGTCGTCGCGAAGGGTCTCGCCGCCGTCTGTTTGGTGTTCCACGCGGAAATGGCCTCCGCACGACTCTTCCCTCTGCAGGGCATCGGCCACTATAAGGCGCGCCAGCTCGAAGTAGTCGGCCAGCCGCAAAGCCTTGTCAAGCTCGGGGTTCATCTCGTCAGTACCGCCAGGCACCCGCACCTTGGTCCAGAACTCCTCCTCAAGGTCGGCAATGAGTTTCTGGGCTTCTTGCAAGCCCTCGCGGCTGCGAGCCATGCCGCAATAGTCCCACATAATATGTCCCAAGCGTTTGTGGAAGCTGTCCACAGTGCCATGCTCGCCCTCGGCAGCTTTGCCTATGTCGAGCAGACGCTGCATGCGCTCGTTTACCGCACGCTCAGCCTCCTCGAACTCGGCGCTGCCGCTGTCCACCTTGCCGCTGTATATCTGGTCGGCCAAGTAGTTCTGCAGCGTGTAGGGCAGCACGAAATAGCCGTCGGCCAAGCCCTGCATCAGCGCCGAGGCGCCAAGACGGTTGGCACCGTGGTCGCTGAAGTTGGCCTCGCCGATAGCGAAGAGGCCCTTCACGGTGGTCTGCAGCTCGTAGTCCACCCACAGACCGCCCATGGTGTAGTGCACTGCGGGGTATATCATCATCGGAACCTCGTAGGGGTCCTCGTCGACAATCTTTTGGTACATCTGGAACAGGTTGCCGTAGCGCTGTTCCACCACGTTGCGGCCCAGCCGCGCTATGGCATCCTTGAAGTCGAGAAACACAGCCTGTCCCGTAGTGCCCACGCCGTAGCCCGCATC
Source organism: Bacteroidales bacterium (assembly GCA_017962615.1). Taxonomy (GTDB): domain Bacteria; phylum Bacteroidota; class Bacteroidia; order Bacteroidales; family P3; genus Colimorpha. The sequence continues at coordinate 8,669 of JAGCUZ010000060.1, forward strand.
GCAGCGCTCCTTGGCGGCACGCGACGCCACATCCCTCGGCACCAGGTTGCCGTAGGCCGGATAGCGGCGCTCCAGGTAGTAGTCGCGGTCCTCTTCGGCCACGTCGTTGGCATTCATCTCGCCTTTACGCAGCGCCTCGGCCACGGCCTTGTCCTTGGGCACCCATATACGTCCGTCGTTGCGCAGGCTCTCGCTCATCAGCGTCAGCTTCGACTGGTAGTCGCCGTGCACGGGGATGCATGTAGGGTGTATCTGCACGTAGCACGGGTTGGCAAACAGCGCCCCCTTGCGGTGGCAGGCCCATGCCGCGCTCACGTTGCTGTTCATGGCGTTGGTCGAGAGGTAGTACACGTTGCCGTAGCCTCCTGTGGCCAGCACCACGGCGTGAGCCGCGTAGCGTTCCAGCTTGCCGCTCACCAGGTCGCGCACAATGATGCCTCGCGCCCTCGGCGTTCCGTCGGCGTCGTTCACCACCACCAGCTCCATCATCTCGTGGCGGGTGTGCAGGCGCACGCTTCCGCGAGCCACCTCGCGGCTCAACGCGCCATAGGCGCCCAGCAGCAGCTGCTGTCCCGTTTGGCCGCGGGCGTAGAACGTGCGGCTCACTTGCGCTCCGCCAAACGAGCGGTTGGCCAGCTGGCCGCCATACTCACGCGCAAACGGTACCCCCTGAGCCACGCACAGGTCTATTATGTTGCCGCTCACCTCCGCAAGGCGGTACACGTTGGCCTCCCTCGCACGGTAGTCGCCGCCCTTTATCGTGTCGCGGAACAGGCGTTCCACGCTGTCGCCGTCGTTCTGGTAGTTCTTCGCAGCGTTGATGCCGCCCTGCGCCGCTATCGAGTGCGCGCGCCGCGGCGAGTCCTGTATGCAGAACACATCCACGTTGAAGCCCAGCGCGCCCAGCGTGGCGGCAGCCGACGCACCGGCCAGGCCGGTACCTACCACAATAACATCCATCTTGCGCTTGTTGGCCGGGCTCACAAGCTTCTGCTGCTCCTTGTATCTGGTCCATTTCTCCGACAACGGGCCTTCGGGTATTTTCGAGTCAAGAGTCATCTTAATAATCTGTTGTAAGTTTTTCGTCCTAAAATAGTTCCTTTCGCCATAACGGCCTCATCAAAACAGCAGCACCCCTATCGGCACCGCCGCAAAGCCCAGGCACACCACCCACGCATACACCACACCCACTATCTCAATGGCACGCCCATACTTGTAGTTGTTCAGTCCCAGCGTCTGGAACGCCGACGGGAACGCATGGCGCATGTGGATCCACAACACCGCAAAGAACAGCAGGTAGAACACGCAGATATGCGGCACCTTGAACTTCTCGCGGGCCATCACGTAGAAGTCCGGATGCACGTCAACCCCCTCTATGGCAGCCTCCAAGGCCGCCTTGTCAGCCTTGTCAAGACCACGGATCCAACGGTTATCTATCACAAAACGCCCCTCGTTGTATGCCTTCTCCATTATGTTTACCACAGGAACCACCTTCCTCAAGTCGTCCAAGTTCTTGTTCAGCTGAGCCATCTCGCCGGGGCTGAAGTTGTCTGCATACTGCTGCAGCTGCATATCGTACATATCCAGGAACTCCTCAGGGGTCATGCCCTGTTGCACAGCACCTTGCTGCAAGGTCGTCACCTCGTCGGTGCGCAACGACTCAGCCTCAACAATGTAGGTAGGCTCCGAGAAGGTGGGCCATCCAAACTTGGCAAAGAAGAAATCCCCGAAGTGCATCAGCAAACAAAAGAATATCAGCACCCCTGTCCACATCATTAGTTTCGACCCACGGTCGGTCTTCGACCGCTGAGGCTTGTGGTAGCCCACCGGACGCGCCCTGCGGTTGCCTATCCACAACCACACCGTGATGATTATATGCAACGCCAGCATGGCTAACAGCACCACCTCGAACACCTTCACCACATAGTTCTTGCCCATGAAATAGCAGAAATCCGTGTACCAACGGCCGTCGTCAGCACGCAATATACACAAATTCGCGCACATGTGGAAAAGCAGAAACAGCAGCAGAAAACCGCCCGCAAAAGCCACCAAGACTTTTTTCGTAACAGATTGTAACTTTGGTAACGACATTGTCTTTTTAATAGTTAGGAATATCTTTATAAATAATAATGTTAGCATAATACACTACAATGCTTCGACCTCCCAAACGGCTGAGGCTCTTGCAAATATAACGCTCCGGCACTCATCATCCGGCATCTTTCCGACTGCAAAGATACGAAATAATTTCCAAACATCAGCAACATCAAAATCAAGAACATCCCGACCCGCGCATGCGTCAAGAAAAGAGCAGGAACATCAACTGGATGTTGCCGTAGCCGTCGAAGTTATTATACAGGGCATCCTCCTGTATTTGCAGACTGCTGTTTCTATTTCAAGTACAAGTTCTTGAATTCTGCCAGTGTGATTTGTTGCTCAATGAGCTTGTCGAAGGAGACTGTATGAACAAATGGTTCAATATTAGGGATGAGTCAAAGGCTTTGGGTGTTGGTGTCCAGGAACTGGATGCCATGCTTGGTCAGTTTGAGCGGCTTGGTTTATGCGAGGTTATGCGTAATATCGGAGGGCGTGTCGATGTCTCGCTCAATGCAGAGGCACACGACATGGTGCTCCACGGTGGCTTTGTGGCACAGGAAGAGCTTCTTCGCAAGAATATAGAGAAGCTTGAGCTTGAACTGAAAAGCCTTGAGCCCTCGCTTCTTGGCAAAGTGGAAACCATCAGCAACATCGCCGCCAATATTGCCACGGCGCTGGGCTTGTTTGTGAAGTTCTAACTTTGCGGCGAGATTTTCCATGCGTTCGAGGTCGCTCGTGCTGCCGGCAAGCTGTGTGTAGCTGGCTATCTCGCAGCCGTCAATATACAGTGTGCGTGTGACATTTTGCTCCGTTAGTAAGTTGCATTTATGTGCCATTTTGAAAATATTTTTTGCTAATTAAAAAAAAAGTCGTAATTTTGCAATTGAATTAATCCAGGGCATTGCCGTGGATTGGGGTTACCGAGAGGGCCCCATTTTTTATATGTTATATTCGTATATTTCGTTATTACTCAACACACAATATAGTTTCTTTATTCTAACCTTGCCTCCATATCTTTTGGTGATTTCCTTGTAGCCGCCAATATTTTTTTGGATTTCTTTTTTGTCAAAATAAGAAACGTCGTGGAAATAGAGGCATAGCTTGTCCGAGTGACCAGTCCCAGCCTTTTCTGCTCTATGGATTTGGTCGTTTTTCTTAACCAAAGCGTTTCTTATTGTGTTTTCATTGTGTTTTGTTATTGAACGGATGTCGAGGACAGAGCCGTCAAGCCATAAATCGAGGGCAGACAACTGTTTCCCATCGGGAGAAAAGACCTTTTCGTTTCTAAGGATGACTCTATTGCCATTCTTGAAGAATACCTCCGCACAATCCTTTTCGAGTTGGGAAGTGGTCTTATTCCCAAAGAAAACAGGTTCGTTAGGCTTATCGTGAGATATATGCCCAACGTGAGTTGCTTTGTAAGCACCAGTTTGAGGGTTAAATTCAAGGTCGGTGTAGTTGCCAGAAGCAACCAGTTCGTCGAAAGCCTTGCGGTGCTCTTCTATAGTCGCTTCCTGCATACATTTTGCCAGCACGTTGCAGGCTTGGCACATGGGGTTGTCGGGATTGTAGCCGAGGCGGCGTTCTGCGCGGTACAGGCAGCTGCCGCAGCCCTTTGGGAAGTAGGGGTGGCGGGGCGGGAAGACGCGCTGCGTCTTGCCGGGGTTGAAGCGGGAAGCCGCCGCAGTATAACCAATAATTCAAACCCGAAATGTCCTTCAACCTCGCCACATATCTGCGTCCCGAAGTAACCGCTCCCGCTGTAGCCAGTCTCTATCCGACGGGTGTCGCTGAGCACATGAAGGAACGGGTTCCGCTGAATTTGGTCTCCACCACCAACGGAAAAATCCGCTTCGACTTTCCCTTAGACCCCGTGGTCAGCGTGCAGGGCAAGACCATCATCACCCGCCGCAACGTAGCCAAGGGCGGCACCATACACGGCACCATAAAGGAGAGCTGGCGCGAGGATGATTGGACCGTATCCATAGCCGCCGTACTCACGTACGACACCGCCGACGAGCTCAATAACTCCATAGGCGCCCTGCGGCAGCTTTGCGAGAGCGGCGAAACCCTCAATGTAGAGAACCAGTGGCTTAACACTGCCTTTGGTATTACCCGCCTCGTGGTGGAGAGTTTAGATTTCCAGCACACCAAAGGCCTCAACAACCAGACGGTGACCCTCACCTGCTACAGCGACGACAGTTACACCCTTCTCGAAGAGATTTGACCATGTTCCGGCTAACCCACGACATAACCATCGGCAAATACCGCCTCAAGCTGGTCGACAGCGTAAGCATCAAATGCAGCGTCGAGACCCTGAGCGACACCGCCGTCATCACCCTGCCCGGCAGCGTGATGAACGCCGCCCTCCAGATAGAGGGCAAGATAAACGTGGGCGACGCGGTGAGCATCCGTCTCGGCTACGACGGTGAGCTCAAAGAAGAATTCACCGGCTACGTGGAGAAAATCTCTACCAACGACGGCAGCCTGAAGATAGAGTGTCTCGACGCGCTCTACCTCTTCAAGAAGACCGCTATAAAGGATGCCCAACGCAAGGATATTACCCTCGCCGCACTGCTGCGGAAGGTGTGCGCCGAGGTGGACAGCAGTATCAAGGTGAACTGCGACTACAGCTTCACCTACGACGACTTCGTAATCTACAAGGCCAACGGCTACGACGTGCTGAAGAAGGTGCACGAAGACACCAAGGCCGACATCTATTTTGCGGGCAACACGCTGCACGTGCACATGCCCTACACCCAGAACGCCGACACCACACCGGTGCGCTTCGACTTCAGCCGCAACATCGAGAAGAGCGACCTAACCTACCGCAAAGCTGAAGACATCAAGGTGGAGGTGGAAGTGAAAATCAAGACTCCTGATGGCAAAGAAAAGTCTATTACTCACGGCACCAGTGAAGGCGAGAAAATATCATTGAAATCCCCTTCCCAGAACGAGGCTGATGCAAAGAAGGTGGCTGAAGCCGAATACCGCCGCCGCTCGTTCGACGGCTACGAAGGCTCATTTACCGCATGGCTGATACCCCACGTGAAGCCTACCAGCACCGTGCACCTGCACGACAAAGACTACCCCACCAAAGACGGCAACTACTACGTTACCGGTACCGAAACCACATACAGCAGTTCCGGCGGCGTAAGAAAAATAAAACTGGGAAGGAGAATATCGTAAATATTATTCGCAGTGATGTGTGATGTTATCCCAATGTTCCCATTCCTCCATTGAAATAAATCTTACAGAAAAATGCTCGTCTTTATCGACAAACCTTATTGAAAAATCAGAATCCTCGCGACTACTTACAAAACGCCACTGACCTTTATATGGCATACGCCGATTTGTTATGGCAATATCCAAATCCGACCATTCTGTCCGCCCTTTAACAATACGCACTTCAAAATCAACCTTTTCTCCTGGCTTTGCTACATATACTTTGCCCCATAGACTTACGACTTTTGACCCCGCCCATGAACTCCATACCTGCTTGTCATAATCTATACTTGGCTTTTTATTGCTGACAACGGACCACTTTTCCCAATCATCCTGTCCCCAGGCGCAGCAGCCGGACACAAGCATTAAAACAACGATTAAACAGCGCTTAAACATAGCACGAAATTTTTTGCAAAGATACGAATAAAAATGGAAACCGCCACAGAAATAGCACGAATGTTCCGCAAACTGATACCCACGCGCGACATGCTCCACATTGCCAAGGTGGTGAAGGTGGATGGCGACGGGTGCACCGTCGACCTCGACGGCCTCCAGCTCGAAGGGGTGCGGCTGCGCGCCGTGGCCGACGGTTCCGACACCGGTCTGCTGCTCACGCCCAAGGCTGGCAGCTACGTGCTGGTGGCCGACCTCTCGAACGGCGACCTGCGGCAGCTGGCCGTCATAGCCTACAGCGAAGTGGAGACCATCGAGATACACGGCGGCGACAAAGGCGGCCTCGTCAACATCAAGCAGCTCACCAACAAACTCAACAACCTCGTGCAGGCGTTCAACGAGCATACGCACAACTGCACCGCCGTGGGCTCCCCGACAGGCCCATCGCTGATGCAAACGCTGAGCTTCAACGCCTCCGACTACGAAGACACCACGATAAAACACTGACCGCGTCAGCCACGGAGGTTTTTTAGATGTGTTTTTATAGCGCATCCGACGAGGTCATTTTACCCCTTTTCCCACCCTGATTCGCCCCCTTTTTTCAACCCCGTTTCAACCGAAATATATGGTTCATTTAGAGAAGGTATATAGATGATAAGGAGTTGGTCCCACCAACTCCTTATCAACTATATACTTACGATTTACATTCTATATACCAAACTCGGGGTGTTGAAGGATTTTGCGAACGACTGATTTTTGAACGATAAAGAAATGAACTACAATGTATTGCAACGGCAAGCAAATCAATTTTGACGTCGAAACGCATTGTTGCCGTTTTGGCTATCGGGAACACAAAATCTTGACTGATTTCGGGCACCTGAAATCAAGTCGCACAAAAGGAGCCATATTTCGGAAAAGTGTAGTTTTTGACCATCGTTTTTATCGGAAAAGTGTAATTTGGGGCTATCGTTTTTATCGGAAAAGTGTATTTTTTGTTTGTGTATTTCATCGGAAAAGTGTATTTTTGCAACACGAATTTTACAGGAAAAGTGTAATTACGCTATTCATAAAGACTGAAAATCAACGACTATGAAAAACATTAGACAGTACATCATTGCCGGGGCGGTGTGCATGGCACTGGCGGGATGCGGGGGCAGGGGTGCCGAGGTGGCGATTGACAGCGCCTTGATGCATGAGATAGACCGCGCCATGGCCGACCTGCAAGAACTCATGCAGGATGAGTATTTTGAGTATTATCAACTTGGGGATTACTATTCATCGCTGGCAACGACGGCGGTGCTGGTTGACTTCAAAGTGTGGGAAGAAGACACCGTTGTGAACATTACACTCTTCGACACTACGATTCGCGATTATCCCGAGCCCGAGTATTTCGACTGCTTTAGGGCTGCCAACCGCGGGTATGACATATACATATCCGACACGGCGCACCTGGGCATACTTTACAACGACCCTGTTGAGCAGAGGCAGACGTGCCGCAAAATGTGCGTGGGAATCTCCCGCATGTTCCTCTACCACAACGGCGAACTGATGGCAATGCCGTTGCCGCCCGACGACGATGAGGAAACAGAAGTGGATTTGGCAGAGACTGACTCCTACACAGACGATTAGCCCGCCCGGAGGCATCCTCTCCGCAAAGCGGACAACGACAACCCTCGGCATGGTCGCCGAGGGTTATTTGTTTGGATTTTGTCAAAATTTGGCAAATTATTTGTTTGGATTTTGTCAAATTTTTTAAGAATAATATATTATTTATAATAATATGTCGGAGTTTTTTCGTATTTTTGCAGTTGCTTTCAAGGGCTGTGCCTGGATATGAAACGCTCGGAAACAAATATCAACCACAACGTTAACGCGCCGCGCCGCGACAGCCGCCATGCCGGAATGGCAAGGATTATGGCTGTGGTTGCAGCCGTTGTGCTCTTCACCGCCAAGGCCAACGCCCAAGACCTGCTGCGCCCTGAGGCTTGGTTCCCTTCTGAGTACATCATGACCTACAACCTTGCGTGTTATAACAAACTGGTGCACCAACGTGCGAACACGTTCTACATGTGCTATCCAGCGTTCTCGGCGGAGTATGCGCTTTCGGTTATGATTGACCAATATTCCCCAAATAGCAACGGCAGGCTGGAGCTGAGGCGCGCCAAGGAGAACATCGGGTATCACGACGATTACCCGACTTTGGGCAAACGTAGACGGCACAACAAATATGAGTCCGAGAAGCACAACGTGGAGGTAGAGACTTTCACGCTTGCCGTGAAGGGGGAGACGCTTAGGCTGATTGCCGCCCTGGTGAAGGCGTCCACCGAGACGGCCACGTATTTCAACGGTGAGCCTAATGGATGCGACGGCGTGACCTATATTTTCTACACTTACGGAATGGCTGGCAGGTTGGCAGGCCGCGCATGGTCGCCCAAGAAGGGCTGCCGCACACGGAGGCTTGTGGATGCGATGGACAGCATCTGCCTCGCTGTGCAGAAGGGCGACACGAATGTGCTGAACCGCCAGATGCCACTGTGCCGCACTCTGCTCCACGAGTTCCGCCGCGAGTATCCGCCGAGGGCCTTCGAGCCGCAGACGGTGAAATATGGCTACGTCGACAGCACAGGGCATCACTATGTAAGAGAAGTGGGGACGGAGCAGGTAAAGGTGTGTCGCAGGTCCGACACATTGATGTCGGAGGAACAGTCCAATATGTGGAGCGCATCGATAGCGGGGCGCGTAGCCGCGCTGTCGCGGAAGCTGTTCCTTGGCGAGGGTACAGAACTTGTTAGAATCGTAATACAGATTGTGGAGAACGGGCCTACGCTATTCTTCAAAGACAACTATGGGTACTGCTATTTCTGCATGCCCACCACGGACGGCTTCGAGGAGCGCTGCCTGTCGGCCCCGCTGCAAAAGGATGGGTGCTGGCATCTGGAGGAGGACGGGCAGTGGCACCAGGTGGATGCCGACGAAGCAAAGAAATGGTTTTAGACTACGAGACTACAAGACTACGAGACCACGAGACTACAAGACTTCAAGACAACGAGACAATAAGTCAATAATATGGAAGACAAAGATATAATACAGGAAGTCACCAACGAAGAGTACAAATGGGGCTTCACCACAGACATAGACACCGAGACGATACGCAAAGGCTTGGACGAGGAGGTGGTGCGTATCATCTCGAAGAAGAAGAACGAACCCGACTGGCTGCTGCAGTACCGCCTCGACGCCTACCGCCGCTGGCAGCAGATGAAGGAGCCCGACTGGGCGCACCTGGAATACGAGACTCCCAACTACCAGGACATCATATATTTTGCCGCCCCCAAGCAGGAGAAGAAGAAAAGCATCGACGAGGTTGACCCCGAGCTGCTTGCCACCTTCGACAAGCTGGGCATACCGCTGCGCGAGCGCGAGGTGCTGGCCGGAGTGGAGAGCGGGAAAGCCGCAGGGAGTGCGACTTCGGGAGGCGTGGCCTACGACGCCATCATGGACTCGGTGAGCGTGAAGACCACGTCGCAGAAGATGCTCGAAGAGCAGGGCATTATATTCTGTCCCATCAGCGAAGCGGTGCAGAAGCATCCCGAGCTGGTGAAGCAGTACATGGGGTCGGTGGTGCCGTCGACGGACAACTTCTTCGCCGCCCTCAACTCGGCGGTGTTCAGCGACGGGTCGTTCTGCTACATCCCCAAAGGGGTGCGGTGCCCGATAGAGCTGAGCAGCTATTTCCGCATCAACGCCAAAGGCACCGGACAGTTCGAGCGCACGCTGATAGTGGCCGACGAAGGGGCCTACGTGAGCTACATGGAAGGCTGCACGGCACCGCAGCGCGACGAGAACCAGCTGCATGCCGCCGTGGTGGAGATAGTGGCGCTGAAGGATGCCGAGGTGAAATACAGCACGGTGCAGAACTGGTACCCGGGCGACAAGGACGGCAAAGGCGGCATATACAACTTCGTCACGAAGCGAGGCATCTGCAAGGGGTCGCGCTCGAAGATATCGTGGACGCAGGTGGAGACAGGCAGCGCGGTGACATGGAAATACCCGAGCTGCATACTGCAGGGCGACGACTCGACGGCGGAGTTCTACAGCGTGGCCGTCACCAACAACTACCAGCAGGCCGACACGGGCACCAAGATGATACACATAGGCAAGAACACCCGCAGCACCATCATGAGCAAAGGCATCAGCGCGGGACACAGCCAGAACAGCTACCGCGGACTTGTGCAGATAAACAAGAGCGCCGAGAACGCCCGCAACTTCTCGCAGTGCGACAGTCTGCTGCTTGGCGACCGCTGCGGGGCGCACACCTGGCCCTATATCAAAGCCAACAACAGCACGGCGATACTGGAGCACGAGGCCACGACGAGCAAGATATCGGAAGACCAGCTGCTGTACTGCCAGCAGCGCGGCATAAGCCAGGAGAGCGCCGTGGGGCTCATCGTGAACGGCTACGCCAAGGACGTGCTGAAGAAACTCCCCATGGAGTTCGCCGTCGAAGCACAGAAACTGCTCAGCATAAGCCTCGAAGGAAGCGTGGGGTAATTGCTATTTATAAGTTATTAGTTTTAAGTTCTAAGTTGTAATAGATGCGATAGATATGATAGATACAATAGAGGCTGGCGCGATTTTAATTTTTAATTCTTAATTTTTAATTTCCAACATATCATGAAACTCAAAGTCCTACTATCCTTAGCAGCCGTGATGCTGGTTGCCTGCGCTGCAGGATGCAACCGGCACAGGAACCACCTGGCGGGCACATGGATAGAGGCAGCCACGGTGAGCGGCGTGCCGCAGGGCATCACCTTGGGCCACAACGGTTGGGCTGCGTCGGTGAACAAGCCTACGCTGCAATACAACCACTGGACGTCGCACGGCAAGACATTGGTGCTGGAAGGCATCCTCTTTGCCGACAACAGAGTGCAGCACGTCAAGGACACGTTCGTGGTGGAGCATGTGGGCAGCGAGACCATGACGCTGCGCCACGGCGACAACCACCTGCGATACTTTAAGCAATAATTTTGAGTTATTAGTTTTAAGTTCTAAGTTTTAAGTAGCTGACGCACATAACATATCTGCCGAAGGCTGCGAGTACCAACAAATAAAAAACACGGATAACGAGCAACATATCAACTTATCAACAGATAACATATCAACTTATCAACGGATTAACATATCAACCTATCAACGATTAAATCAACATAACATGAAATACAAAATCTTTCTTACCATCGCTGCCTTGATAATGGCCGTCGGTGCCGGTGCAACCGAACGGGTGCAGGATGCATCAACCGACGCCAAACAGATGTCGGCCATGTTCTCCTATGCCACCTTCGCCACGGGAGGGCAGCCTTACGTGGAGCTGTACCTGTCGTTCAACGCATGGACCATGACCTTCGTGCCTACCGGCGACGGGCACTACCGCGCCACCGCCGACATACTGGTGGTCATGCGGCGCAGCGACTCAATAGTGTACGCCAAGAAATACCAGCTGCACAGTCCTACGGTGTCGCATCCCGACTCGACCAACTTCGACTTCCTCGACGTGCAGCGTTTCTCGATAGACAACGGCATCTACGACCTTGAGCTGAACGTGAGCGACGCCGCTGCCGGCAATGGAGATGCCGCAGCCAACAGGCTGCACCAGAAGATACTCGTGGGCTTCGCCCAAGGCAAGCCAGCCATGTCGTCGGTGCAGATGATGGCATCGGCAACACCCACTACGAAGGAGAACATCCTGTCGCGCGGGGGCTACGACATGCAGCCCTACGTGAGCGACTACGTGCCCGAGCAGGTACGCACCATGAACTTCTACGTGGAGTTCTACAACATCGGCGAGGAGGTGGGCAACAAGCCGTTCCTCGTCTACGCCTATATAGAGAGCCAGGAGACCGGAGCAAGAGCAGGCAACATGCAGTACATCAAACGCAAGGAGGCTGCGCCCACGGTGCCCATATACGCCGGCATCGACATCAGCGGCCTGCCGTCGGGCAACTACAACCTGGTGGTGGAAGCCCGCAACCGCGACAACCAGACCCTGCTGGCGCGGCGCGTACCTTTCTTCCGCTCCAACCCGTCGGTGAAAGACCTAAGTAACCTCGCACTGTATGCCAACACCTTCGCCTCGCTCCTCAACGACGAGCAGCAGCTCAACATGTACCTCGACGCCCTCTACCCTATCGCCCTTGAGCGCGAGAAGACCGTCATCAACGACCTCATCAAGCACCCGGGACTGGAGGAGAAACAAGCCTTCATGTATCAGTTCTGGGTGGCCCGCGACCCGCTGAACCCCGAAGGTAAATGGCGTGAATACCGCGAAAGGATTGATTATGTGGAGAAGACCTTCTCCTACCCGCGCGTGCACGGCTACAACACCGACCGTGGCCGCGTGTACCTGCAATACGGTCCGCCGAGCTACGTGCGCGACGAGAAGAACTTCGTGAGCACCCGTTTCATGGGAGCCGGCACCGAGGGTCGCTCGCAACGAGGCGATGCCGAGACGGCCACCGGCCAGATATTCTACCTGCCCTACCAGCTGTGGCGCTACGACCTGATACCCGGCGACGACCCCAAGCGCGTATTTCTATTCTGGGACGAGTTCCGCTCGGGATACTACAAACTGCTAAACTCCAACGCCCGCGGCGAGGTGCAGGACCCCAAATGGGAACGTCGCCTGAGCCAGCAGCAACTCAACGAAGACCTGAAAGGCGAGGTAGGCCTGCAGTTTGACAGAGGATACTAATAGTTATCAGTTCTAAGTTATTAGTTTTAAGTGGCTGACACGCCTATCATATCAACGTATCAACATCAAACATATCAACATCAAACATATCAACCTATCAACATAAATCATGCTGTCGAGAGTGCTTTTCAGATGTCTGCTGATGCCGCTGGCCTACCTGCCGCTGTGGGTGCACTATGCCTTCAGCAGCCTGGCCGCGCCGGTGCTGCACCGCGTGCTGCGCTACCGTCTCGACGTGGTACGGCGCAACCTGCAGGCGGCATTCCCCGACAAAAGCGACAAGGAGCGCCGACAGATAGAGCGTCGCTACTACCGCCACCTTGCCGACCTGCTGGTCGAAGGCATTTACAACCTGAGAGCCACGCCGCGACAACTGCTAAACCACTACCGTCTGTGCAACCGCGAGGTGGTGAACCGCTACTACGAGGAGGGACAAAGCGTGATACTCATGTCGTCGCACTACAACAACTGGGAGTACATGGTGTCGTCGCTCAACTTCCAGCTGAGGCACCACGGCGTGGGAGTAGGCAAACCTATAAGCGACAAAGGCTTCGGTTACGAGCTTAACAAACGCCGCACACGCTATGGCACCGAAGTGGTTGACCAGACCAACGTGCGCCAGGTGATGGCATGGTACGAGGAGCACCACGTGCCGGTGGCTTATATGATGCTGTCCGACCAGTCGCCCTCTAATCCTATGAAAAGTTTCTGGACTCAGTTCCTCAACCAAGACACAGCCTTCCTATACGGCAGCGAGCATTTCGCAAGGAAATACCACTACCCTGTAATCTACTACGAAGTACGAAAAGAGCGTCGCGGCCACTACGCAGTGTACTTCCACGAGCTGTGCGCCGACCCCGACGAGCTGCCAGAGGGCGGCATAACCTATAACTACGTGAACAAGCTGGAGCATCTGATAAAAGACAAGCCGGAATACTGGCTCTGGAGCCACCGCCGCTGGAAGCTAAACAAGAAAAAAGTTATAAGTTAATTGTTTTAAGTGGCTGACGCGCCTATCATATCTGCCGAAGGCTGCGAGTACCAACAAATAAAAAACACGGATAACGAGCAACATATCAACCTATCAACATCCAAACCAATTACCCTATCAACATCTAACATATCAACACTTAGTAAATGACCATAGCCGTTATCATTCTCAACTGGAACGGGCGCCACATGCTGGAGCGTTTTCTCCCGTCGGTCACACGTCATACAACAGGCGACGCACGCGTGATTATTGCCGACAACGGCTCGACCGACGACTCGCTGGAGTTCCTTGCCGCCAAATACCCCCAGCTGCAGGTGATAGCCTTCGACCGCAACTACGGCTTTGCCGAAGGCTACAACAAAGCCATAGCGCAGGTGGAAGCCGACTACTACGTGCTCCTGAACGACGACGTGGAGGTTAGCGAAGGATGGTGGCAGGCCGTGGTGGCACAGATGGAGGCCGACCCCTCGGTGGCGATAGCGCAGCCCAAGCTGCTGATGTACGACCAGCGCGACACCTTCGAGTATGCAGGAGGCGCAGGCGGCTTCATAGACAAATACGGCTACCCGTTCTGCCGTGGACGCATATTCTCAACCCTCGAACAGGACCACGGCCAGTACGACGATGCCCGCGAAATATTCTGGGCCAGCGGCGCCGCCATGTTCGTCAAATCCGAGGCATGGAAAGCCCTCGGCGGCCTCGACGGCGACTTCTTCGCCCACATGGAGGAGATAGACCTGTGCTGGCGTGCCAAGAACGCAGGCTACAAGGTGGTTTACTGCCCCGCCGCCACAGTGTACCACGTGGGGGGCGGCACCCTGCCCAAGAGCTCTCCGTTCAAGACACAACTCAACTTCCGCAACAACAGGGCCATGCTCTACAAGAACTTGCCTTCGCAGCGCAAGACATGGGTGCTGTTCGTCCGCTTTGTGCTCGACTGGGTGGCTGCACTGAGTTTCCTCCTCAAAGGCAACGGCAAGGAATGCCTCGCCGTATTTACAGCCCACCGCCAGTATCGCGCATGGAAAAGCAACCTGCGCCGCAAGCGCGCCGCCATCAACCCCGGCACAGTGAGTTGTATCTACAACGGACACCTGCTGCTGAGCTATCACCTCTTCGGCGCCAAGCGGTTCTCGCAACTGCGCTGGCACAATTGACAAACCAACAGAAAACTAACAACAAATAATAAAGACCAATGAACGACAAAGTAAGAGTACGCTTCGCGCCGAGTCCAACAGGACCCCTGCATATAGGTGGTGTGCGCACGGCACTATACAACTATCTCTTCGCCCGCCAAAACGGCGGCACCATGATTCTCCGCATCGAGGACACCGACCAGACGCGCTTTGTGCCTGGTGCCGAGCAATACATAATAGAAGCCCTCACGTGGCTTGGCATCGAGTTTGACGAAGGCGTGCATGTGGGTGGTCCCTACGGTCCCTACCGCCAGAGCGACCGCAAGTCCATGTACCGCCAGTATGCCGAGCAGCTGCTGCGCGACGGTTATGCCTACTACGCCTTCGACCGTCCAGAAGCCCTAGAATCTAAACGCAAGGAATACGAGGCACAGAAGAAGACTTTCCAATACGACTGCACCTCACGTGGAAGCATGGAGAACAGTCTCACCCTGCCCGCCGACGAGGTGCAGCGCCGCCTCGACGCAGGCGAGCCCTACGTGGTGCGTTTCAAATTCCCCGAAAACCTCGACATCACCGTACACGACCTCATACGAGGCGACGTCACGATGAGCAGCAACCTACTGGACGACAAGGTGCTCTTTAAGAGCGACGGCATGCCGACCTATCACCTGGCCAATATCGTCGACGACCACACCATGGCCGTCAGCCACGTGATACGCGGCGAGGAATGGCTTCCCTCGGCACCCCTCCATGTGATGCTCTACAAGGCCTTCGGCTGGGAGAGCACAATGCCGCAGTTTGCCCACCTGCCCCTCCTGCTCAAGCCAGAGGGCAACGGCAAACTCAGCAAGCGCGACGGCGACCGACTCGGATTCCCCGTCTTCCCCCTCGACTGGCACGACCCCAAGACCGGCGAGCTCAGCAGCGGCTACCGCGAACAGGGCTACCTGCCCGAGGCTGTGGTCAACATACTTGCCCTCCTTGGCTGGAACCCCGGCACCGAACAAGAGATACTGAGCATGGACGAGCTCATCAAGCTCTTCAGCATAGAACACATAAGCAAGAGCGGTGCCAAGTTCAACGTCGAGAAGGCCAAGTGGTTCAACCACGAATACATGCAGAAGCTTAGCGACGAAGCCGTCGCCGAGATGTTCCAGCCGCAACTCAAAGCTCACGGCATCGAGGCTGAGCACGACTACGTTGTGAAGGTGTGCGGCATGATGAAAGAGCGTATTACCTTCCCCTCCGAGCTATGGGACACCTGCTGCTACTTCTTCAAAGCCCCCGACAGCTACGACCCCGCAGCGATAAAGAAGCGTTGGAAGCCCGGCATGACGACCCACATGGCCAAAGTCATCGAGATACTCAACACTGTGCCGTTCGAATACGACGCCATCCACAAGGCGCTCCTCGACGACTACATCGTGGGCAACCAGCTCAACATGGGACAGATAATGAACTCCTTCCGCCTCGCCGTGGTGGGCAAGACCGTTGGACCAGACATGCTCACCCTCGTTATGACCATCGGACGCGACGAGACCATCAGCCGCGTACAGCGCGCCATCGACACCATTGGAGAAATGAAGGATGTTCAGTGAACATCCGATAGCGAAGCGGAGAACAAAGAATAACCCATAAACATATCAACGGATAAAAATATCAACATAAAACAATCATGGAAAACGACGAAATCATCAACCCTAAACCTGAAAACAAGAGCTGTCGCCACACCCCCTGCATGGGCACCCTCGTGGCGCTCAACATCATCCTGCTTGCCGGTCTCATAGGCATATATGTGTGCCACTTTGCAGGCATAGGCGGCGTGAAGAGCAAGAAGAACCCCGACGCCACTCCCGTCATGGTACCCAAGGACGGAGCCCTCAAGGTAGCCTATATCAACTCCGACTCAATACTGGCCAAATACCAGTACGCCCTCGACCTCGAGAAAGGGCTGCGCGACTTCCAGCAGGCCAAGGAGAACGAGTACAAGAACAAGATGACCACCTTCCAGAACGACTATCAGAACTACCTCAAGACCGGTGCCGACCTCACCCTCAGCCAGCAGAAGGCCAAGGAAGAGGAGCTGAAGCAACGTGCCGAGAAACTCAGCACCCTCGAGCAGGAGCTTGCCCTGCAGATGGAAGAGCGACGTTTTAACGACAACAAGAAACTGCTCGATGCCATCTACGCCTTCGTGCGCGAATACAACGAGCAGAACCAGCAGTTCGACATCATCCTGCGCAAGACTTACACCGACCCCCCGACGCTCTACATGAATCCCGCCATGGACATCACCGACGAGATCATCAAAGGCCTCAACGAGGAATACGCCAGCTTGAAAGAGAAATAAGCCTCGTCGCGACCGAATGGGAGCAACGACCTTCTATTGAAGGCAGGGTATAGCTGTTAGTTATTAGTTTTTAAGTTATAAGTAGCCGGCGCCATCATCTATCCCATCTGTCACGTCTATCATATCTATCGCGCAACTTTCAAATATTCCATCATGAAAACAAGCAGAATCCTTGGTGCAATGCTGCTTCTTGTCAGCCTTGCTTCTCTTAACGCCACAGGCCTGAAAGCCCAGGAGACAGAGTCCGACCGCACTTTGTCGCCCTACTTCGTGGTAATCAGCGACAACCCCGACGTCGACCAACTGCCGTTGAAATCCACCACGGTGAAGGGCAACATTGTTGGCTCGATAGCCGACGTAACCGTGCGTCAGACCTACGTGAACAACGGCAAGAACACGTTGGAGGCCATCTACACCTTCCCTCTCTCCACGCGCGCCGCCGTCTACGGCATGCAGATGACCATAGGCTCACGCATTATACGCGCAAAGATTGAGGAGAAAAACAAGGCCCGCGCCGACTACGAGCAAGCCAAACAGGAAGGCAAACGCGCCTCCCTCCTCGAGCAGAGCCGCCCCAACGTCTTCACCATGAACGTGTCCAACATAATGGTGGGCGACACCATCGAGGTAGAGCTCAAATACACCGAACTGCTTGTGCCCGAGAAAGGGGTATACAGTTTCGTATACCCCACCGTTGTCGGTCCGCGCTACGCAGGCAAGACACGCTCCGACTCTGCGCCCGGCGACCCCTTCGTCGCCTCGCCCTACACCCACCAAGGCACAGCACCCGCCTACGATTTCGGCTACGAGCTCACCATCAACTCAGCTGTGCCGTTACAAGACGTGACATGCACGTCGCACAAGATGAAAGAGCATGTCGCCGGCCTGCGCCACATAACCTTGCGCCTCGACAGCACCGAGGTGCGCGGCGGCAACCGCGACGTGATAGTCAACTACTCCCTGCGCGGCAACGAGATACAGAGCGGGGTAATGCTCTATGAGGGTGAGGAAGAGAACTTCTTCCTCGCCATGGTGCAGCCGCCCAAGCGAGTGCAAGCCGACAAGATACCACCTCGCGAGTATATATTCATCGTCGACGTGTCGGGCTCCATGTGGGGCACCCCGATGGATGTCACCAAGAAGCTGATGCGCAACCTGATATCAAACCTCAAGCCCGACGACAAGTTCAACATAGTACTCTTCTCGGGCAACGCCGCACTCTTCAACCCCGTGTCGGTCGACGCCACAAGCGCCAACATCGACCGCGGCGTCAACTTCATCCAGAGCGGCCATGCCTACGGCGGCACCGAGGTGCTCAACGCCTTGCGCACCGCCTATGCCCTGCCAAGGCTCGACGACGACGTGGCCCGCACCTTCGTCATGGCCACCGACGGCTACGTAACCTGCGAGGACGACTGCTTCGAGCTCGTGCGCAACAACTCCGGCAGCACCAACTTCTTCATCTTCGGCATAGGCACAAGTGTGAACCGCTACATGATTGAGGGCATGGCCTTTGCCGGCGGCGGCGAGCCGATGATAGTAACCAAGATGGACGAAGCCGCCAGGCAGGCCGAGCGCTTCCGCGAATATATAAGCACCCCCGTGCTCACACGCATAAAACTCAACACCAAGAGCTTCAAAGCCTACGACATAGAACCCTCCTCCGTACCCGACATGATGGCCGAGCGGCCAATACTCATCTTCGGCAAATACACAGGCAAAGCCGCCGGAAGCATCACCATCACCGGCAAGGTTGGCCGCGAACAATGGCGGCAGACCTTCGACCTGTCAAAGTATGCAGCCGACACCGCCAACGCCGCACTGCGCTACCTGTGGGCACGCGAGCGCATCAAATACCTCGACTATCTCAATGGCATGAGCCGCAACCATTACAACGACACATCAGCCATCGCCCGGCAGATTCTCAGTCTCGGCCTCAAGTACAACCTCATGACCAACTACACCTCATTCGTGGCCATCGACGAAGTTGTGGTTAACCGCGACGGCAAACAGGTTGCCGTCAAGCAAGCCCTGCCACTCCCCGAAGGCGTGAGCGACTACGCTGTAGGCTACGATGCAGGCCAACTCTCGGCCCGATCCATGGGCAAAAGCAACCGCGCCAGCTTGATAGGGTTTGTTGTCCACGAAGATGAAGTAGAAGTCAGCTCTGAAGATGAGATCTTCTCGATTGTGGAGACCACTCCCGAGTTCCCCGGAGGTCTCGACTCCCTCGCCGCATTCCTGCAACGCAACATCAAATACCCCGCCAAAGCGAAGAAAAACAAGATTGAAGGCACCGTATATATCAATTTCTGCGTCGAAAAGGACGGCAGCATAAGCAACATAAAAATAATACGCGACATTGGCGGCGGCTGCGGAGCCGAGGCCGTGCGCGTAGTGTCGATGATGCCGCGCTGGACACCGGGAAAACAAAGCGGCAAACCCGTCCGCACACAATTCACCCTGCCAGTAAGATTCAAACTATAGCCAATACTTTGATACGTTCAGGCGACAACAACATATCAACATATCAACATATCAACAATCACGCATATGTTTTAACGTTGATTTCCATTAATTAACCATTAATTAATGTATTGATAACAAAAACATTAATGAAAATTAACGTACAATTATACGATAATTAACGTTTAAAAATTAAAAATTGGCTGGCGCATACACATCTATGGCATCTATGGCATCTATGGTCAAGGTTGGCATGTTCATCCTGGTTGCAGCTGTTGCCGCGGTATCCTGCAACCGTCGGGACACTGCGGCCACAGCCGACACCGTGACTGATACCGTTATTGGAACTATCGACACCTTGCCTCGTGCCTCCATCACCTTCATTCTCGGCAACGACCACAGTGCCTATAACCAATACTATACAATGGCCAATCAATACTATCGCCTCAATGCCTCCGACCGCACCGAGACGGTAGTCGACAACCTCACCAGCCTGGGCGAAGTGCTGAATTATCTCAAAGCACATCCCGACACCGTCTACGGCCGACCCTACGGGCTCATCAATCTGGTAAGCCACGGCAACGAGTTCATCGACCTACAGATGAAGGTTGTACCGCACGGAGCCCGTACCTCGGTCCAGGCGCTGCAAGCGGCTCTCAACGACTCGCTGCTCGCCATTCCCGACAGCACTTTGGTTGACAGTCTTACATTGGTTTACCTGCACGGCTGCGCCGTGGGCAACAACCAAGAGCTGCTCAACGACTTGGCCGAAGCCTTCGGCGGACGGGCCACCGTCATGGCATCCAAACTCTTCGAATACTACGCCTACACTTCGCCAGGCAGGAATCCGCAAAACATCAAGCACTACTTTGCCAAGGCTTGGTACGCCTTCTATAACCCCGACTCGACCACCAGCGACCTACAGCTGGCCGCACAGCTGCGGCACCGCTACCCCGACGAGGATGTCGACTGGCTCGACGGCCTGCGCCGTCGCCTGCAGGACAACCCATTGCAGCTTTACCACTTCACCTTCATCCTGCCATGCATCTATGAAGAGACCTACGACCGGCTGGAAGAGATTCCGCCGGCAGGTTCGCTGAAACAACGCCCGCAGTTCCGCGCATTGCTCGAACGTTCGCACATACCGCCCGAATACTTCCAAACCAAGGTGTACCGCAAGACATACACCATGGACGACGGCAGCACCATGTACGGCTTGAAAGTCAAGGCCCGCGCAGGCGTCATCTGCCTTGTACAGCCACTCATCGCCACCGACAGCACCGCGTTTGCATTCTCCACTAACCGAAAGTTCAACATATAACATCATCAATGACTAACAAATTCATGCAGACAGCCATAAACGAGGCTCGCCAAGGCATAGCCGTTGGCGACGGAGGCCCCTTCGGGTCGGTGGTTGTTAAAGAAGGTGTCATAGTAGGCCGTGGACACAACAGGGTGCTCGGCAACAACGACCCCACGGCTCACGGCGAGGTTGAGGCTATACGCGATGCCTGCCATCGTCTCGGCACACACGACCTAAGCGGATGCGACATCTACACTACCGGCGAGCCCTGCCACATGTGCCTCTGCGCCTGCATGTGGGCTAACATCAGCCATATATACTACGGCTGCACCATCAAAGACAACGCCATCATAGGCTTCCGCGACGACAAGTTCAACGACCTGTTCAACGGCCGCGAACGCCTGAACGACTACCTCACCGAGACCGACCGCGACGCCTGCCTCGCCCTCTTCAGGGAATACCTCGACTCAGAGCACAGCAATTATTAGAAACTGTTTAAATTTGATTGATGAGATTTATTAAGCAGATGGGCGAGCAGATTTTTCTTCTTTTTGAAGGCGCAATGGGGTTCCATTGTAACTGAAAAAGGAGGTCGCGACCGCATGGGAGCAACTGATTTTTCAGGGGGAAAGATGCCGCACAGATGCTTCAAGAAAGACATTGAATTAAATTTAAACAGTTTCTTAGGCCTCGTAATTGTGCTCCGCCCCGTCGTCGACGAGGTCGATAGTCAGCCTCAATAGTGGCATGTTGCTCCCATCCGGTAGCGACAGTTCGCCGCCTCGGCCGTCGCCACCGTTCTTGAACTTTATAACATACATGCTGTTGCCATAGCGGTAGCGCAGCGTGTAGCCTGTCCACTCGGTAGGCACCTGCGGCGAGACCACCAAGCGGTTGCCTTCCTTGCGCAAGCCCAGGATATTCTCAATACCCGTCTTATATGCCCACGAGGCTGAACCGGTGTACCATGTCCAGCCGCCTCGGCCGGGATGCTGCGGATTGCTGTAGATATCGGCTGCTATACAATAGGGCTCGACCTTGTACTTCAGCACGTCGGCCAGCGTCTGCGTGCGGTGTATCGGATTGATGAGCGAATAGAGGAAATAGCCCATGTCGTAGCGTTCTTCCTTGAGCTGCGCCATGATGTACCACATGGCTCCGTGCGTGTACTGGCCTCCATTCTCGCGCACGCCGACGGGATAGTTCATGATGTAGCCCGGCGACGGCTGCGAGTTCTGGAAGGCGGGGGTAAGCAGCTGTATTATCTCGTGCTCGCGGTTGACAAGACGGCGGTCCGTCTCCTTCATCACGCTTTGCTTCTGCTCCTCAGTGGCTACGTCGGTCAGTATCGACCACGCCTGCGATATAAGGTCTATCTGGCATTCAGTGTTGTTGCGCGAACCCAGCGGGTCGCCGTTGTCGTTGTAGGCACGCAGGAACCAGGCACCGTCCCACGCCGTCTTCTGTACCGCGTCGACCAGACGGCTGCGAAACGAAGCAAGTTCCTCGCAGTACGACAGGTCGGCATCGGGTATCAGCTGCGTCAGGCGTTCCATCTTGGGCAGCAGGTCGGCCAGGAAGAAGGCCACCCACACGCTCTCGCCCCTGTTCTCCACACCAATGGCCGACATGCCGTCGTTCCAGTCGCCACAGCCCATCAGCGGCAGTCCATGCACGCCTATACGCGACATCGAACGGTTCACCGCCCTGCGCAGGTGCTCATAAAGCGTGGCGTACTCGAAGGCGGGATCCTCTGAACCGATCTCGGCGCCGCATCCTCCCTCAGGCAGACGATAGTTCATACCGCGCTCGGCCTCGCCGGGAGCCAGGCTGTCGGCCTGGCAGAAAGGCACCCGCTCGGCCAATATCGACGTGTCGCCGGTAACGCTTACATACTGGTCGGTGACAAACACCAGCCACAGGTAGTCGTCGCTAAACGTCGTGCGAGCTCCAAGCTTCATGCTCTTGTGCCACCAGTGCAGCACATCGCCTTCGGCAAACTGGTGCGCCGCATGGTCGAGTATCTGGCGCCGAGCGTAGGCCGGGTCGCTGTACAGCACGCTCATCACGTCCTGCAGCTGGTCGCGGAAGCCAGTGGCCCCACCCACCTGATAGAAGCCTGCCCTTGCAAACAGGCGCGAAGAATAGACCTGGTACAAATACCAACGGTTTATCATGTAGTCGAAGCTACGGTCAGGAGTCTCCACCTGTATGGCCGTCAGCTTCTCCTCCCAATAAGCCTCCACCTTCTCAAACTCAGCATTGATTGTTGATAGGTTGATAGGTTCGCTCGTCAAGCTCGCGGGGCTCACCAGATATGTTAATAGGTTGTTGTCGCCTGAACGTATCAACTTGTCAGCATCCAACGTATCAACAGACATCACGAAGGCAGCCGTCTTCTCGCCGCCGGCGGGCAACTCCAGGCCGAAGCCCGTGCGCTTGCGGTTAGGATAGTCCAGCACAGCTTCGTCGATGCGTTCCGTAGCCGACAGCCGCAGCACCTTGTCGCGATATATCGGATGATACACGTTGCGCACAAGCACACTGTTGCTCTCCTCGTCCCACTCCGACCACAGGTAGCGCGCCGTCTGTTCCTCACACATGCCCATCACCAGCTCGTACACCATGTCGAGGTGCACCTTGCGCACCTCGGCACTCTTGTTGGTGAGGCGTATCTGGCAGTATTTCTCCATGCGGTCAATGGCCACGAACACTCGCACCTCCACCTTCAGGTCGTCGTACTCGGCGTCGAAGGCCGACCAGCCCTGGCTGTGGCGCGCCGTGGCGGGGACGAACTGACGGCCGTCCACCAGCAGCATCTCGCTGGCACTGTCGCGCACCATGTCGTTGCTCCATCTGGTCAGCTTGAACTGCTGCGCGTTGTAGGCAAAGGTGAAGCCGGCCATAGTCGAGCTCACCACGCAGCCAAACGCTCCGCCCTGGGCGCTGCCGTCATTGGCAATGACGTTGACCCATGGCATCGGGGTGTTGGTATTGGTAACCACATAGTCGCGACCGTCGCGGTCGAAGCCGCCGTACTGGTTGTAGAAGTCCAGCCCGCTCCACACGCGGAACTCCTTCTTCGGCCGCAGCACGGGGTACTCTATCTTGTCCTGGTAGTGCTGGTTGGCCTGCTCGAGGCGGTGCAGCTGCTGCTCTATGGTCAGACCCTCGCGGGTGTCGAAAGCCAGCCGCGCCACCGTGTGCAGCAGCACCCGCTCGGCCTCGCTCAGGTCGCCGCCGTCTATCACGTACACCCGCCCCGCGTCGCTGTGCGTCGTCCACAGGTGCTCGGTGTTGGCCATGTTGTATATGAAATGTTTCAGGGCCTCGTTGTCGTCGCCGCCGCCCGTCGACTTTATATCATTGATAAACACCAGGTCGAGCCTCAGCCCGTGCACCTTGAAATACTCGAAAGCCCGCAGCATCTCCTTGGCGTAGCCCGAGCATTCCATGCGGTCTATCTCCATAAGCAGTATAGCCAGGTCGCCGCTTATGCCGAAGCGCCACAGGCCGCTCTGCGACAGGGTGTTCCTGCTCAGCAGGTCGTTGCGCCCGTTGCCCAGAGTGGCAGTCTGCGCCATGTATTTGCTTATGTTGTTGTACAGTCGCATCTGACTGCCTTTGAGCAGCGACATACTGTTGCGCATGTTGTTGAACACCGAGGCCGACTTGAAGGCATGCTCTATGTCGGCCGCGTTGCGGTACTGCTCTGCAACCTGCAGCAGCTGCTCGCGTGCTTTGGCGAATCCCGTTATGGCGTAGGCCTCAACGCTCGCGCCTGCCGCCACATGCAGTCTGCGGCGCATCGCCGCCACGGGGTCCAAGGTGGTGCCCACGGTCCCCGTCAGCGTGCGGCGGCTCTCCATGATGTCGGCGTGGCGCAGGCTGCCGCCGCGACCGAGGAACTTAATACGCGAAGTCTCGTACTCCACAAGGCTCGACTCTTCCTGGTCATCCACCCACAGCCTGTGCATCATATAGTTGCGCGTATTGTTGGCGGCCGGACGGTTGAAGAGCAGTGCTTCGTGCGCCTCGTCCCACTCCGACGCCACCTTCATGCTGTTGAACACGCGGTGACTCTCATCCTCGGCGGCCGTCGACAGCACCACCTCGCCGTAAGTGGTGATTTCCAAGTCCACGTCCTCGGCCGAGTGGTTGGTGAAAGTGTAGCGCCGTATCTCGGCACTGCGGTCCTTGAGCACCGTCACCTCCGTCTTGGTCTCTATGCCGTTGTCCACCCGCAAGTAGGCAATCTTGTCGCTGGCAAAGCTCACATGGTATTTCTCCGGCATCACGTCCAACGGGGAGTAGGTGGCACTCCAGATGCGGTCGGTCTTCAGGTTGCGCACGTAGAGGTACATTCCGTAGTGGTCCGACGATATCTTGCGGTAGCGGTTCAGCATGGTGTCGCGGAAGCGCGAGAAGCCGCTGCCGCGGTCGTTGAGCAGCACCGTGTACTGGCCGTTGCTCACCACGCCTGTCTCGGGCACGTTGGCTATGCCGTCGTAGTCGCGGGCGTCACTCTCGGTGGTCACCTTCTGGTAGCGGTAGCGCTTGTACTGCGTGACCCTCAGGTCTATATAAGGCCTCACCTGGGCCTTCTCCTTGAGCAGCGTCTCCATCGAGCGCATCACGGGCTCACGCATAAAGTAGCGCTGTATACAGTTGTCGGTAAGATAGTTGGCCAATGCGGCAAGTATCATGCCCTGGTGGTGGGCGTAGTGCGCCATGACGGGCACGCGGTCCTCGTCGTCGTAGCTCTCGAAGAAGCCGAAAGCTCCGCTCCCAGACTCATTCACGTCGTACATACCCATCTCTCTGAGCCGCCGCAGGTTGTCGTACACGGCACGGTCGTCCACGCCTATGGCCATCGCCGAGCTGTAGGGCGACACCACGATGCGGTCGGGCGTGGTGTTCTGGAATTTCAGGTAAGGCACACCGAAGGCGTGGTACTTATAGTTCTGCGCGTCGTCCAGCTCGTTGTAGGCCGTCTCGCTTATGCCCCACGGCAGGCTCTTGCCGCCGGTGTTGCGGGCAAAGGCACGCTGCGCCCGTATGGCAAAGCTGTAGGTCTCGTCCATCAGCGTATGCCTGTAGGTGGGCAGGAATATCAGTGGCATGAAGTACTCGAACATCGTGCCGTACCACGACGCCACACCCTTGTAGCCTTTGTACTGCACCAGCGTCTTGTCCAGGCAGAACCAGTGCTTGTACGGCGCGTCGCCCTGGGCGATGGCCAGGAACGAGGTGAGCCTCGCCTCGCTGGCAAAGTTGTTGTAGTGGTAAGGCAGCAGGCGGTACGAGGCGGTGTCGTAGCCTATGCTGAACACGTCCAACTCGGGGTTGTACAGCTTCATGAAGTCGGTCTGGTCTATAAGGCGTTCCACCTTGGCCGGCAGTCCCGACTTGTCGTCACGGCTTTCCAGCCAGCCCTTCACCACGTACAGGCAGGCCACGAAGTTGCCCGAGTCGCAGGTGCTGATGAAGAAGTTGGGCAGAGCCTTCAGCCGCCTCACGTCGTACCAGTTATACAGGTGGCCGTTCCATTTGTCCAGCTTGGTCACCGAGTCTATTATGCGGTCGATCCTCTCCACGGCCTCCTTCTCGGTTATGAATCCCAGTTCCGAAGCCGACACCACCGCCGTAAGCGAGTACCCTATGTTGGTCGGCGAAGTCTTGTAGTCGGTCTTGTTGCCGCGGTTCAGCTGGTAGTTGTCGGGGATGAGCCAGTTGTTTTCCTCGCTCAGCAGGCTGTCGAAGAAGTTCCATGTGTCGTGTGCCATCTGCCGCACCTCCTCGGTCTCCTTGGCCTTGAGGTTCCTGCCTTGGGCGAAGCCTTTGCCCAGCCAGTGCATCAGCAGCGGCGCGCCCATCCATACCGCACAGGCTATGGCTGCCGCCACCACTGCCATGATGTCGCCGCCCGTAAGCTCACTGCGATTGTCGAGCACCCGCCAGGCCAACACCGCAAGCACTCCCGAGCATACGTAGTTGAACCAGAACTTGCCCACGTAGTCGCCCAGCGTGCCTTTGGTGCTCTTGGCGGCCTCGTCGCTGGGCACCCAGTTCAGCAGGTTGCGGTGCGACACCCACATGCGCCAGCAGGCTCTCACGGCCGCGTCGGTGTACATCCAGGCCTCCTTGGGCAGCAGTGCAAACTGCACCACCGAGCGGTAAATGATGACCTTGAAACCGCGCATCAATGTGGCATAGTAGTGGTAACGCCGGCCAAACGAGGGCAGCTTGGTCACCTGCCCCAGGATAAAGAACAGCACGGGACTTGCCACCACCACAAAGGCAGCCAGCAGGTACCACGAAGGACTGATATGACCTCCTGTGCCAATACCTATGGCGTAGCCCGCCAGTATCATCACCATCACCGCTACGCTCAGCACCGAGCGACGCAGGTTGTCTAATATCTTCCAGCGGCCGATGGTGTTCACCTGATTCTTCACC